>JACDBF010000302.1 GCA_013695055.1 Actinomycetota bacterium | reverse complement strand
GCCTCGACGGTTTCCCGGGCAGTCCGTTCCCACGTGTAGGTCGTGGCTTGTGCCTTGCCGGCCAGCGACAGCTTCCGCCTCAGGCGCTCGTCCGATGCGAGCGCGGCCAGTCCCGCGGCGAGCGAGTCTACGTCGGTCGGGTCGACGAGCAGACACGCATCGCCCAGAATCTCCTCCGCCGCCGAGTAACTGCCGACGAGCGCGGGCGTCCCCGCCGCCATCGCCTCCAGCGGCGGCAGCCCAAAGCCCTCGTATAGAGACGGATAGCAGAACATCTCCGCCCCCGCCAAGAGCCCCGGAAGGGTCTCGTCGCCCACCCAGCCGATGGGGACCACGCCGGGGACCGGGGTCAGCTCCGGCCCCCATCCGCGGGGGCCGGCCAAAACCAGTGTCCATATCCCCTGGACTTCGGCGATGGAGCTCCATGCCTGAAGCAGACGGGCGAGGTTCTTGCGCGGCTCGATGGTCCCAACCGCAACCGCATAGGGCCGGGCGATCCCGAGCTCGGCGAGAGTGGAGTCGGCCAGCGGCGAGGCCCCGAAGAAAAGGGGCGAGACGCCCTCGTGGGTCACCCGCGTGCGCGCCTCGGGGACCCCCAAGCGGGCGCTCACCTCTGAGGCCATGGCCGCGCTCGGCACCAGCACGGCGGCGGCCCGCGCCACCGACCAGGGCACCAGGGTGCGCAACCGCTCGCCTCCGGGAAACGTGTCGGAGCGCAGGAACGAGAGATCGTGGACGGTGACGACCCCCGGCGTGGAGCTGAGGGCCGGAAGCACGAAATTGGAGCCGTGGACGACATCGACTCGTCCCACCAGGGCTTCGAGCGGGGGCCGGCCGAAGCGCCTCCACGCCCACTGCGCGGCTCGAGCCGGAATCCTGAGCCGCCGGATCGATGGGTCGCCCGAGCCTTTCAGCGCGATCGCATAGCGGACGAGCTCGACCCCGCGCTGCTCGAGGGCCGCGCCGAGCTCCGCGGTGTAACGGCCAACCCCCGTCGGCTGATCGAGCAGGGGACCGCAGTCGTAGGCAACCTTCATCGCACCGCATTCAACAACGCCGGGCGGCCGGGCGGTTAGATGGAGGCGACCTCGGGCGGCCGGGCGGTTAGATGGAGGCGACCTCGGCCTGCTCGCGATTGGAGCGGTACCAGTCGATCGTGCGCTCGAGGCCCTCTTCGATCCCGGTCTCTGCCCTGAAGCCGAAGGTCCGCTCCGCTCGTGAGACGTCGACGCGGCGCCGGGGCTGGCCGTCGGGCTTGGAGGGATCCCAGCGGAGCTCTCCATCGAAACCCACCATCCGGGCGATCATCTCGGCGAGGTCCCGGACCGGGACCTCCTCGCCCGAGCCGAGGTTCACCGGCTCGGCATCGTCGTAGTGCTCGGCCGCGAGCAGAATGCCCCGAGCCGCGTCGTCGACGTAGAGGAACTCGCGCGTCGCCCGTCCGCTCCCCCAGACCTCGACCTCCGAAGCCCCCCGCTCGGCGGCTTCGACGCATTTCTTGATGAGCGCGGGGATGACGTGGGAGACGGCGGGATGGAACTTGTCGCCCGGCCCGAACAGGTTGGTCGGGAGGAGATAGATCGAGTTCTGCCCGTACTGGCGGCGGTTGGCCTGCGCATGCACCAGCAAGGCCTTCTTGGCGATGCCGTAGGGCGCGTTCGTCTCCTCGGGATAGCCGTCCCACAGGTTCTCTTCCGAAAAGGGGACGGGCGTCAGCTTCGGATAGGCGCAGATCGTCCCGAGGATCGTGGTCTTGGGGACATCCCGAAGGCGCGCCTCTTCGATGATGAAAGTCCCCATGAGGAGATTGGAGATGTAGAGCTCGGCGGGACGCTCGAGATTGGCGCCGATGCCCCCGACCCGGGCGGCGAGATGGATGACCGCGTCGGGGTCCGCGTCCGCGAACAGCTTGGCCACCTCGTCGGGCCGGGTGAGGTCGTATTGGGCGCTGGGCGGCGCAACGATTGCAGCCGGGCCGAGCGGCTCGAGCAATCGCACCAAGGCGCGCCCGAGAAACCCCGTCCCCCCGGTGACCAGCACCCTCTTCGTGGCCCAGAAGTCGCTCACGCCGAGATGTTAGTCCCGCATCGTGGCGAGCATGGGTCGGGCCGGCCGGAGGAACCCCGACGAAAGGGCGTGGGATCATCCGCCCATGCCCCCGCTTGCCGTCGCCATGACTCTCGAGCAGTCGTGGCATCGCGTTCCCGGGGGTACGGCGGTAGCGGCTCTCCGCCTGGCCGAGGCGCTCGCGACGCGGCCCGAGCTGGCCATCACCGGCGTGGCGGCGGCCCACCGCGGCCCGGCCCCCGATCCGTGGTCGCCGCCCGTCCCGATGCGCCATGTGCCGCTCCCCCGGCTCGCTCTCTATGAAGCTTGGCACCGGCTGAGGTGGCCGCCCGTGGAACGCTGGGCCGGCCCCATCGACGTGCTTCATGCGACAACGCTCGCCGTGCCACCGCGCCGTGCCCCTTTGGTGGTGACCATCCACGACCTCGCGTGGCTCGAGTATCCGGAGCTGTTCACGCGTCGCGGCGTGGCCTTCTTCGACCGCGGGCTGGCTCTCGCCCGGTCCGACGCTGATCTCGTAATGTGCTCCTCGGGAACCACACGCGGGGCGTGTGAGGAAGCAGGCTTCGAGAGCTCGAGGCTGCGTCTCGTCCCGCTGGGGGCCCGGACCGTCCACGCGACGCCCGAGGAAACCACGAACGTGCGCGCAAGATATGGCCTCGACCGTCCTTACATCCTGTGGACCGGAACGATCGAGCCGCGCAAGAACCTGGCGGGGCTCTTGGGCGCTCACGCACGACTGGGGCGCGACCTCGACCTCGTCTTGGCCGGGCCGAAAGGATGGAACGAGGATCTTGATGCGCTCATGACAAAGTCGGCCGGGCGCGTGAAGGTGCTCGGCTTCGTCCCTGCCTCCGATCTCGCGTCGCTGTACGCGGGGGCCGAGGTGTTCTGCTTTCCGAGCTTGCTGGAAGGCTTCGGTCTCCCCGTCCTCGAAGCAATGGCCCAGGGCACGCCGGTGGTCACCTCGCGTGGGACCTCGACCGAGGAGCTGGCGGAGGGGGCCGGGATTCTGGTCGACCCGCGAGACGCCGACTCCATAGCCGGCGGCATAGCGTCCGTGCTCGACGATCACGAGCTCGCCGAGCGCCTCGCCGCCGCGGGACGGGTGCGCGCCGCCGAGTACACCTGGGAAAAAAGCGCCGGCCTCGTCGCATCCGTTTACGCCGAGGTCGCGCCTTGAAACGCGTCGGGATCAATCTGCTGTGGATGGTGCCCGGCGTCGTCGGAGGGTCGGAGACCTACATGACCCGCCTCCTCAGCGGGCTCGCCGAGCGAACCTCCAACATCGAATACACGCTGTTTGCCCTGCCCCAGCTCCAAACTTCTCATCCGGAGCTCGAACGGAACTTCCAGATCGCCTACGCGCCGGTAACCGGGCAATGGAAGTCCTTTCGCGTGGCCGGCGAGAACTCGTGGCTTGCAAGACAGTGCCGGAGGCGCAGGATCCATCTCGTTCACCACGCGGGCGGCGTCGTTCCTTTCATCCGGCGATCGAGGCCGCTGCTGACGATTCATGACCTCCAATACCTCTTCTTTCCGGAGTACTTCACGAAGGCCAAGCTCGCCTATCTCCGGGTCATGGTGCCGAGGTCGGCAGAAACGGCTCGGCTCGTGCTGACGCCCAGCGAGTACACGAGAAGGACGGTGATAGAGCGGCTGAACATCGATCCGAGCGTCGTCATCGTGGTTCCTCACGGGATCTCCCTCAGACCAACCAGGACCACTTCCGGCGACGTCCGCCAGCGCTACGGGCTGGAGGGACCGTTCTTTCTTTATCCGGCGGCAAACTATCCGCACAAGAATCATCTGTTGCTAATCGACGCTTTCGCTCGACTCGCGCAAGTGCATCCCGACACGATGTTGGTTTTCACCGGCGCACGCGCCGGCGCAGAGTGGAGCGTCGCGCGCGCGATGGGTGAGCGCATATCCGCGGAGATCAGAAAGGGCCGGATCGAAGGTCGGGTAAAACGGCTCGGCTACGTGCCCGCAGAAGATCTCGACGCGCTCTATCAAGAGGCGATCGCCGTTACCTTTCCTTCTCGTTTCGAGGGCTTCGGAGCACCGGCATTGGAAGCGATGGCGCGGGCTTGTCCCGTTATCGCCTCCAACGTGACGGCGCTCCCCGAAGTGGTGGGCAATGCCGGCTATCTCGTGTCGCCCGACAACTCAGAGGAATGGACCAAAGCAATGAGCGACATGCTGGAAGACGAAGACCTGAGAATGATCTATGTGAAATCGGGCCCGGAGAGAGCGCGCGAGTTCGGATGGGGTCGTTCGGCCAAGATCCTCGAAGAAGCATATCTACACGCGCTGGAGACGACCCTATGAACCTGGTCGTCGTGGCGCCTCACTTCGCTCCCGATCTCGCTCCCACCGGCGAGATCATCACGCGCATCGTTCACGAGCTCGCCGAACGATCGCACTCGATCGAGGTGATCACCGCCTATCCGTGGTACCGGGACCACCGAATCGAGGCCCCCTGGGGCGGTCGCCTGGTACGCCACGAGGACACTCCGTGGGGGCGGATAACGCGAGTCCACCCGTTTCCGACCGGCGACAAGCTGAGCCTGGTCAAACGGGCCGCCGGCTTCGCGGGCTTCAGCGCGCTCGCCGCCTTGCTGGGGGCCAAGGGCGCAAGAGCGGACGGAGTGCTGGCCTTGTCCCCTCCTCTCACCCTCGGGCTTACGGGGTGGACCGTGGCGCGCGCAAGATCGTGCCCATTCGTCTTCACCATCCACGACGTCTATCCGGACGTCGCGGTCGAGCTGGGCGTCCTTAGCGACAAACGTCTCATTGGGCTGGCGCGCATTCTCGAGAGCTTCTGCTACGACCGAGCCGATGCGGTGACGGTGTTGTCGGACGAGCTGCGAGCCAACGTCGCGCGCAAGACCAAGTCTCCCGGCAAAGTGAGGACCATCCCCAACTTCGTCGATACCGACTGGATCGTCCCGGCACCGCGCGCGAACGCGTACCGGCAGGAGTTCGGCCTCGATGACAAGACCGTCGTCATGTACGCCGGCAACGTCGGGTTGTCGCAGTCGCTCGATCTGCTCATCGAAGCCGCAGGAGCGCTGGCTCACGAGCCGCATCTGGCTTTCGTCATCAACGGCCAGGGGGCCGCGCGGCCCGAGCTCGAACGACGGGCGCGCGGCCTCGCAAACGTCAAGTTCGTCGACATGCAGCCCGCCGCTCGCCTGCCCGAAGTGCTGGCCGCGGCAGACATCCACGTAGTTCCTCTGAAGCGGGGCCTGGCGCGCTCGAGCGTTCCGTCCAAGACCTATTCGATCCTCGCGTCGGGCCGCGCGCTCCTGGCAAGCGTCGACACCGACAGCGAGGTGACCCGGATCGTCCACCGCTCCCAAGGCGGCGTGGCGGTCCCACCCGAGGACGCAGAGGCATTCACCAAAGCGTTGCAGTCGATGCTCGATTCCCCCGACGAGACGCGCCGGATGGGGCAAGGGGGCCGGGCATACGCCGAGCGGGCCGCCTCGCCCGCCGCGGTGGCGGCCGCGTATGAGGCGCTTTTCCAGGAACTCGGAGACCTCCGGGAATAGTTAGCACCGCTAGTTAGTAATGCTAATTAGATGCCGCGTCTCGAGAGTCATCCTGCGCCCGACCGCGCCGCGACCGCAGCGCGACTGCGGCTGGCCGTGATGCGGCTGGCCCGCAGGCTGCGTCAGCAATCTACAGCCGACGCAACTCCCTCCATGCTGTCCGCGCTGTCGGTGGTCGAGATCGCGGGCCCCATGACGCTCGGAGAGCTGGCGGCCCTGGAGCGCGTCAGGCCTCCGACGATGACGCGGGTCGTGTCGCGGTTGGAAGAGGACGGATTGGTAGCGCGCGACGTCGATGACGCCGACCGCAGGGTGGCGCACGTGTCTCTAACGCGCGCCGGGCGTGAGCTCGTTAAGAGAAACCGCAGCCGCAAGGACCTGTATCTCGCGGCCCGGTTGCGCCGGCTCGATGCGACTCAGGTAGAGACCCTTCGAGCGGCGGTAGAAGTAATCGAACAGCTCTTGGAAGAAGATGACCAATGACCGCACTTGCAATCGCTACACGGCGCACCTTCCGGGCGCTGCGCATACGCAACTACAGGCTCTATTTCTTAGGCCAGATCGTGTCCTTCAGTGGTACCTGGATGCAAACGGTCGCGCAGATGTG
>JACDBF010000263.1 GCA_013695055.1 Actinomycetota bacterium | reverse complement strand
AGATCATCGCCGCCGAGCTGGGCGAGATCAGAGAGAAGTTCGGCGACGCTCGCCGGACGCGCCTCGTTCCCGACGAGGGCGAGTTCGACATCGAAGACCTGATCGCGGACGAGGACCTCGTCATATCGGTGTCGCGCGACAGCTACGTGAAAAGCGTTCCTCTTGACACCTACCGGCGTCAGGGGCGCGGGGGTAGGGGCGTCAAGGGAGCGGCCCTCAAAGAAGGTGACATATCCGAGCACCTCCTCACTACGACCGCGCACTCCTACTTGCTGCTGTTCTCGAATGCCGGGCGGGTCTACCGCCTCAAGGCCCACGAGATACCGAAGCGTGACCGCATTGCGCGCGGGACGGCCGTGGTCAACGTAGTGCCCATGCGGCCCGATGACGGCGTCGCAGCGGTCATCGACACGCGAGACTACGAGACCTATCGGTATCTGCTGATCGCAACGAAGCGCGGCATGGTGAAGAAGACTCTATTTCGCGAGTACGACTCGTCCAGGAAGGAGGGCATCATCGCGCTGAACCTCAAGGACTCCGATGAGGTCGTGCGCGTCAATCCCACATCGGGCAACGACGATGTCCTTCTCATTACCAAGAAGGGGAAAGCAATCCGGTTCTCCGAGAAGAATGTTCGTCCAATGGGGCGGACGGCGACCGGAGTCATAGGAATTCGACTCGACGATGACGACGAGGTCGTCTCCTGTGACGTAATTACGGACGAGTTCGCCGAGCTGTTGATCGCAACTGAGTTGGGCTACGGTAAGCGCACCAAGTTGCCTGCATTCCCTTGTAAGGGCCGCGGGGGCAGAGGCGTCATTGCCGCCAAGCTCACGCGCGTGCGCGGCCCCATCGTGGGCGCGACGATCGTCGGGCCGGACGATGAGATCTTCCTGATCTCCGACGATGGCGTGGTGATTCGTATGCGGGCCGACTCGATCTCTAGGCAGGGCCGGCTCGCAACCGGTGTGCGCGTGATGAACCTCTCGAAAAAGGCGCGCATCTCCGCGGTGGCGCCGGTCGTCGGGGAGAGCGACGACGGGCAGGCCAAGCTGCCCACCTAGTCCGAACCCCTCCTCGGGCCCGTGCGTCTAAAGCGCGTGACCTGGGGGCCGACCTCTAAGGACATGGGCCGCGACGGAAGATGCGGGCCCTCGCGGCGCAAGGCGCGCATACTTAGGCGTTTGGAGCGGGGACAGGAGACCAGTTGGCCTGGAATAAAGAGGAAACCGAACGTCTGATGGGCGGGTCCGGCAACGCGTCCGTCCCTCCCGAGGATCGTACGGGCCCCCTTTTCGACCCGCTCGACTCCACGACCCCTCCGGCGGTAGAGAGGTCTCTACCGCCGCGCGGACCGGAACGGCCGGTGCGGACCGACGTCATTCCCCGGGGGAACGTCGGGCCCAAGCGAGACGAGCAGGCCGCTCCCCGAAGCCGGCGGTCCCGGCCTGCCGCCCGACGGGTCAAGAGAACCGTCCGGCACATAGATCCCCTGAGCGTGCTCAAGCTCTCGCTGATCTACTACGCGTGCTTCTTGGTCTTGTGGCTGCTCTTTGTCGCGGCGATCTACTCGTTGCTGACCAACATGGGCGTGTTCGATGCGGTCGAGAGCTTCGCGCGCGGCTCGGTCCTGCTGGAAAAAGGCGAGGAGCTAGGCATCAGCCTGTGGGTCGTCGAGCGCTGGGCGTTCCTGGTCGGTCTGACGCTGGGGATCATCGCAGCACTCGTAAACGCTTTCCTCTCGTTTCTCTACAACCTTGCGGCCGACCTGGTCGGCGGAGTGGAGCTGACCTTTCTCGAGCGCGACCTATAGGGGATAGGGCTCGAGCCGCGCTACGCGTATGCCGCGCCGGGGCAGGGCCGACAGGAACTCGCGAGCGTCGATGAGTTGGTCGGGCGCGTGCACGCCGGGGCGAGCGATCCGCTTGTTTCCCAGGATGAGGGCAGCTTGGGCCAAAGGGAGCGCTGCCAGATTGGCGAGGTGATCGACCACTCCCAGCGAGATGGTCGTGGAGTGGCCCCCATGAATTCCTCTCACGTCGACGCGCGCGGCCGTCCAGGCGCGCCCTGCGGGGGGAACGAGCTCGACCGCCCGCCTGAAAGGCTTGCCGACCCGGAGCCAGGCCCGCCTCCCCGCCTCCGAGCTCCCGAAGGGGACGGCGGCCGTAGCTCTCGCCAGATCCATGAGCGCCTTCTCCACGATGCCCATCCTGAACTGCAGTGAGCGCAAGCTCGGATAGCTATGAGGGAGGGTGATAATCTCGGGTCGTCCCGACCTGAAGGTTTCCACCCACCCGACGGGTTCGGGGAAGTAAACGAGCTTGGGGGCCCCGGCGGGTCGCGTCGAAGTGGGCTGATGATCTGAGATCAGGGGAGCGTCGACCCGGAGGGCGGCAAGGAATTGCAGTGCGGTAGCCTTCCCGGGGGCATCGAGGCTAGCGCCTGCGACCGCGATCTCGATCTCTTCGAGCGAGTCCAGCTCCGCGGCGGCGAGCGCGACGAGCAGATTCGTGATCCCTGGGCTGAGCCCGCAGCCCGGCACAACGGTGGCGGTTGCCGCCACTGCCTGCGGGCCGAGGACGGCCAGCCGATTGGAGACCTGGTGGTCGTCGCAAAGCGACACCCACGATGCCCTCGCTTCGATGGCGGCGCGAATCCCCGCGAGCTCCAAGCGCCCCGCCGGGCCCGCGCATGAGGCGACGATGTCCAGCTCGAGGCCGGCCATAGCCGGACGGGTCGCGCGCTCGTCGGCCAGATCGAAGGTCAGGCCGGTCACTCGCTCGCTGGGCCCCCCGAGGACGTGGGTGATCCACTCGACTCGGGCCCGATCACGGCCCGCGACGAAGAGACGTTCGACATCGCGTGAGCGCCCCAGCTCACCGGCGACAGCCCGGCCAACGACTCCGGTAGCGCCCAGAAGAAGAGCCCGCAACCTAGCGGCCGCCGAGCACTAGCCGAGATCCTCGTGCGACACCTCGCGCCAGCGGCCTTCCGCCGGAGGCAGCTTGGAGTGGGCGCGTAACCGGGCCCACCAGGCAATCAGCCCAGCCAGGCCGAAGGCGACGAGAAGACGAAGAGCCCTGGAAGGCATG
>JACDBF010000255.1 GCA_013695055.1 Actinomycetota bacterium | reverse complement strand
CGGCGCCGCGCTGGTGCTGGGCGAGTCGCCCACGAATCCGCTCCTCAAGGTGCTCGACTTGGAGATGATCGCTCGCCGCGCCCACGACGCGGGCGCGATCTTCGTCGTCGACAACACTTTCGCAACTCCCTATATCCAGCGTCCGCTCGAGCTCGGCGCCGACGCAGTCGTCTACAGCGCGACCAAGTACCTCGGCGGCCATTCCGACCTCGTCATGGGTGCGATCACCACCTCCAATGAGGATCTCGCCGAGCGGCTGCGCTTCTTGCAGAATGCAGTCGGCGCGATCTGCGGCCCGTTCGACGCGTGGCTTCTGCTTCGAGGCCTCAAAACGCTTGCGATACGAATGGAGGCGCACTGTGCCGGCGCGAGCGCGGTCGCGACGTGGCTTCACGAGCACCCGGCCGTTGACCATGTGTGCTATCCGGGCTTCCACGACTTCCCCGGTCACGATCTCGCCGCCCGGCAGATGGCGGCGTCGGGCGAGGCCAGGTTCGGTGGCATGGTGACTATCGAGCTAGCCTCTGAGGAGCTCGCCCTAGCGGTCTGTGAGCGCACCCGGCTGTTCTTTCTCGGCGAGTCTCTCGGCGGCGTGGAGTCGCTCATCGAGCATCCCGGCAAGATGACGCACGCGAGCCTCGCCGGCTCGGGCGTCGAGGTCTCGGGCGCCCTCGTTCGCCTCTCGGTCGGCATCGAGCACCCCTGTGACCTCATCGCCGACCTGGATCAAGCCCTCGCACTAGATTTCCCATAGCCACGCCGGAGCGACCGGGCCCGGCTACCGGGAACTCGGTTACCGGGATGACGGCTGGGGAAGCTCGGCGAGGGCCGCGTAGAGCTCGCGAGCGGCTCGTTCGCCGAGCTCGAGGCTCGCCACGCTAAAGCTCTCGTTCGGCGCGTGGATGGAGTCGTCGGCCAGCGCGGTGCCGCTCACGATGGTTTGAATGCCGCGCTCCGCGAAGAGGGCCAAGATGGGGATCGAGCCCCCCGAGCGCACGAGTGCCGGCGGCCGGCCCGCGGCTTTGGCCAGTGCTTGCGCTCCCAAGGTGAGGGCCGGCGAAGCCGCATCGAAGAGGGCGGGGTCGCCGCTGTGGGCCAGGTCGACCTCGATCTCGGCTCCGGCGGGGGCTCCTTCGCGAAGCAGCCGTTCCAGCACCGGCTTCATCGCGCTGGTGGACTGGCCGGGGGCGAGGCGCATGCTGATCCTGGCCGTGGCCTCGGCCGGGACGATCGTGCGAGCATGGACGGCGTCTCCGCCGGCGATGCCGTTTACGTCGATCGCGGCATCGGCGCCGTTGCGGAGGTAGTAACCGGGCCCCGACGAGGCGTCGAGTGGCCGCCCTCCCGCCTCGGCCAGCACGTCCTCCCCTAGCGGGAGCTTTGACCACGCGTCGATCTCCTCGGCGACCGGTTCCGCGATGCCGGCCCGCAGATCGGCTTTCAGCCTCCCGTCGGGCCCCGGCAGCACCCGGGCCAGCATGCCGTTGAGGACGTGCACGGCATTCAGTACGCTGCCCCCATACATCCCCGAATGGAGATTGCGCGCTGCGGTGCGGACCTTGACCTCGGCTGCGATGATTCCCCGCACGCTCGTGGTGATGGCGGGAGTGCGCGCGTCGACCATGTCGGAGTCGAACACGATGGCGCAGTCCGCTCCCCTCTCGTCCGCCATGAACCACTTGGCGACGGTCTCTCCGCCCGCCTCCTCTTCGCCCTCGACGACCACGCGCACATTGACGGGCAGCTCTGCGGCCCGGGCCAGCTCGCAGGCGACGTGGAGAAGGGGAAGAAAGTTTCCTTTGTCGTCGGACGCGCCGCGAGCGTAGATCCGTCCATCTCTGATGACAGGTTCGAACGGAGGAGAGTCCCACGCGTCGAGCGGGTCCACCCCTTGCACGTCGTAGTGGCCGTAGATCAGCACCGTCGGCGCGTCGGGGCGTCCGCAGCTCAGATCGCCGACGGCCACCGGATTTCCCCCGGCCCCCTCGAGCGCGGCCGCGCCACCAGCCCGTTGCATGCGCTCCACTATCCACTCGGCGGCGGCAAGAAGCGCCTGGGAATCGCCTCCTCCGGTCGAGATGGATGGAATCCTCAGGAGCTCGAACAGCTCGTCTTGCAGGCTCTCGGGCATCGGCCCTCGTTATCGCCGGGTCTGGTGGGCCAAGAAGTCGAGCAAGTCGGCGCGCGTGAGCACGCCCGAGGGCTTCGAGCCTTCGGCCACGACGATCGCCTCTGCTCCGCGCGCGAGATCCGCGAACATCTCGTCCATTCCCGCGGCCGATTGCACTACCGGAAGAGGGGGGTCCATCACCTCGACGACGTCGCGCCCCAGCGAGTCGCGGTCCCGGAACACTCGATCCAAGAGGCTGCGCTCCCGAATGGAGCCGACGATCTCCGAGAGGTCGGCAGGCTCGGTGGACTTGGCCACGGGCAGCTGCGAGATGCCGTAGCTCTGAAGCGTCTCGATGGCTCGACCCACCTTCTCGTGGGGCATCACGGCTATGAGGTCGGGCATGTGGACGTCGCCCGTGCGCTTTCCGGTCAGCACCTGGCCGATGCGAGCCTCGGTGCCCGGGCGGTCGATGAAGCCGTTTTGGAGCAGCCAGTTGTCGTTGTAGAGCTTGGAGAGATAGTTGCGGCCCGAGTCCGGAAGGATCACCACCATGAGGTCGTCGGGCCCGAGCTCCTTGCCCACGACCAGGGCGGCGAAGACCGCGGTGCCGCACGACTCGCCCACGAGCAGGCCCTCCTCCCGGACGATCCGGCGAGCCGTCGTGAACGCGTCTTTGTCCGAGACCGTGACCCAGCGGTCCACGACCGTCGGGTCGAAGGTCTCGGGCCAGAAATCCTCGCCGATTCCTTCCGTGAGGTAGGGGCGCGCCTTTGTGCCGGTGTACAGGGAGCCCTCGGGATCGGCGCCCACGATGACCACTTTGGGATTTCTCTCCTTGAGGTAGCGGGCGCACCCCGTGATCGTGCCCCCCGTGCCGACGCCTGCAACGAAGTGGGTGATGCTCCCATCGGTCTGGTCCCAGATCTCGGGTGCCGTGGTCTCGTAGTGCGTACGAGGGTTTTCCTGGTTGAAATACTGGTTGGGCTGGAAGGCCCCGGGAATCTCCTCGGTAAGGCGGTCGGCGACCCGGTAGTAGGACTCGGGCGATTCCGGCGGCACCGCGGTCGGCGCGATGACGACCTCGGCTCCATAGGCCCTCAAGAGCGAGATCTTCTCCTGACTCATCTTGTCGGGCATCGTGAAGATGCAGCGATAGCCCTTGAGAGCGGCCGCTATGGCGAGCCCTACGCCCGTGTTTCCTGAGGTCGGCTCGACGATGGTTCCGTCCGGCATCAACTTGCCCGTGGCCTCGGCCACCTCGATCATCCGGACCCCGATCCGGTCCTTGACGCTGCCCCCGGGGTTCAGCGTCTCGAGCTTGGCAACGAGCTTGCAGGCGAGGCCGCGCCCCGTGTTCCTCAACTCCAAAAGGGGCGTATTGCCGACGAGGTCGAGCAGAGAAGAGTGAACGTCCACGATCGCATCGTAAGGGCTTCAGCGGCCCGTACAAGGGGACGATGCCTTCAGGAACACTGGGGGCGCCGATAACGTCTCCTACACAGCGACCCGATCACGCGCTTGCGCTCGGGTTCGCATAGCATGGCCCCGCTTGGAATGGGGATTAGAGACCTAGGTGACTATGAAAGCAAACGCGGAGATCGGCCCAGAGCCCGGCGCCAGAAGAAGATGGTCGTGGGGCAAGCGCATCGTCCTTGCGACCTCGTTGGTCGCGCTCGTGGCGCTGCTCTGTGCCGGAGGAGCCGCCTATGCCACGTACGACTACTCGGGAGAGTACGCGGGCCGCATCCTTCCCGGTTCGGTGATCGGCGGCATCGACGTCTCGGGTATGTCGGCGGAGGACGCGCTCGCCGCCGTCAAAGCTTCGATCAGGCCCAAGTTGCAGCGCAAGGTCGCGGTCCGCTGGGACGACCGCACGTGGCGGACGACTCCACAGAAGCTGGGGGCCAGAAGTGACGCGGCCGCCGCGGTTGAGGCCGCCGTGCGAGCGAGCGGCCGGGCCACCTTCATGGACAAGGCCCGTATGCGCTGGCTGGGCGAAGACCTCGACTTCCAAAACCGCCCGTCTATCACTTACCCCCGTCAAGGGGTGCGCGGCTTCGTGGCAGGGATCGCATCCAGCGTCGATACCCAGCCCGTCGATGCGTCGATGGACTACTCGACCGGCTGGATGACCTTCTCGCCCGACAGCACCGGTCGCAAGGTCTTGATCGATGAGACGCGCGCGGCCGTTTCCAAGGCGCTGCGCAAGGGGCCGTCCAAGGTCGATCTGCCGGTAAAGGTGCTCGATCCCGAGGTCACCTCGGCGGCGTTCGACCAGGTCTTGCTGGTGCGCATTGGAGAGAACAAGCTCTATCTCTATGAGAACGGCGCCATCAGCAGGGCGTGGAGCGTCGCCACCGGCCAGCCCGAGTACATGACGCCGACCGGCACCTACACGGTTACCGAGAAGCGCTACCTGCCCACTTGGGTCAACCCGGCCCCTGACACGTGGGGAGCCGACCTCCCGGCCGAGATCCCGCCCGGCCCGGGCAACCCACTGGGAGTCCGGGCCATCAACTGGTCGGCCCCGGCCATTCGTTTTCACGGCACCGAAGCGACCTACTCGTTGGGCTTCAATGCGTCGCACGGTTGCGTTCGCATGGCCAACGAGGATGTCATCGAGCTCTACGACATCATCGATGTCGGCACTCCCATTGTCTCGCTCCAGGCAGGCTCGCTCAAGCCGCTGTACGTGACCAACGCGCCGGACCCCACTCCGGTGGCCGGCGATGAGCCCACCGGCGCAGACGACGAGGCCGGGCAGCAGGACGACCCGGCCGATCTGCCCGCGAATGACGGCGAGGGCGCGGGCGCGACCCAAGGGCCGAGCAGCAACTAGCCCCTCGTGCGGGACGACGACGCGCACGCCGCGGTCGGGCCGGAGGATGCGCTCGCCGGCCCGAGACCTCCGAGGTTCGGCGAAGAGGACGGCCGCCTCTCGTACGCCTCCTACCTCGAGATTCCCCAGCTCCTGGAGCTTCAGCATCCTCAGTCGGATCCCCCCGCGCACGATGAGCTGCTCTTCATCGTGGTGCATCAGACCTACGAGCTGTGGTTCAAGGAGCTCCTCTTCGAGCTCGAGAGCGCGCGCGATCGCATGTTTGCCGACGACGCGCACGGCGCTCGGCATCTCCTGGAGAGAGCGCATGCCATCGAGCGGATCCTCATCGAGCAGGTCGCGGTGCTCGAGACGATGTCGCCCCGGGATTTCCTCCAGTTCCGCACGCATCTTGCGCCGGCGAGCGGGTTCCAGTCGGTTCAGTTCCGCGCGATCGAATTCGTGTCCGGGCTCAAGGACTCTCGCTACCTCGACCGGCTGTCGCTCGACGCCGACGGGCGCGCGTCCATGGAACGCCGGCTCGAGGAACCGACCCTATGGGACGCCTTTTGCCGTTTTCTCGGCGGGCACGGCCTCGATATGCCCGCGGACGACGAGGCCGTGCGGCGCTCGAGCCTCGTCGCGCTAGCGCGCGATCAAGAAGCTCACGCCGACGACTTCTACCTATCGGAAGCTTTGCTCACACACGACGAGCTGTTTGCGCTGTGGCGCCAGCGCCACGTCTTGATGGTGGAGCGTCAGATCGGGAGCAAGACGGGAACGGGAGGCTCCACGGGGGCCTCTTACCTGCGCTCGACCTTGGACAAGCGCTTCTACCCCGAGCTGTGGGCGCTCCGGAGCTACCTGTAACTAAGCGCGAAAAAAGGTTTCGAAGCGCGAAGAAACCGGGGGCCCGGCCCTTGTCACTGACCTCGGTTCGGATTAACGTGCAACTCGTACCCCGTAGAGATGAGTAGGCCTCGGCCGGAAGTCACTGCGGGGTGCATTTTTTGTCCCCCCCTTCCGCCGAGTGGGTGACAGATGTCGCTATGCGCCACTCAGCACCCACTCGACAGGGGGAGGGCGGCCCGCCGGGCCGTAGCGTGATCGACGTCACACCCCTTGGCCGCCGAGCGGGCGGTGAATGGCGCTATGCGCCACCGGACACCCACTCGCCGGGATGCGGACGTTGTTTGCGCTCGCATGGCCTCACGCCAGCACGGCCTCTTCAACCTCCGTCAAGCTCTTGGTGCAGGAATGACGGATTCGGGCCTGAAGCGGCGGATCCAATCGGGCAAGCTGAAGAGGGTGC
>JACDBF010000241.1 GCA_013695055.1 Actinomycetota bacterium | reverse complement strand
TCGCCCGGAAGAGTCACGTCGATGCGCTCCTCCTGCCACCGCTTCTCGAGGTTCAGAGCGTCAAAGGCCTCCTTTCGCGAGCGGTAGGCCTCCTCGAGACGGCGCTGAACGGATGTTGCAATCGCTCCGAGCGACCGGCGTTGGACCTCGGGCATGCGGCCAAGAGATGCGCGAGCGCGAGCCAGCGACGCTTTCCTGCCCAGGCTGCGCACGCGCGCATCCTCGAGGGATGAAGCGTCGCGCGCTTTTCCAATCAACTCGAGCCCTTCGGCGAGTGCTTTCTCGAGAAGCGCGGACGTATCGGCCTCGGGCGCGCTCATGCGTCTGGGTCTGTGGCCGGCAGGGACACCGTGAATGTAGACCCCGCTCCGAACTGCGTATCGACCCTTATGGTTCCTCCGTGCGCGCCGATCAACCGCCGGGAGAGATATAGGCCCAGGCCCGTCCCCGACGGCGTGGTTCGTCCGCCGGGCGGGGCGGGTCCTTCAAAAACGTGGGGGGTCCGGTCCGGCTCGATGCCCACGCCTTGGTCGGTCACGGCAATGCACACGGTCGCGTTCTCGCCGTGCCAGGCGCGGAGCACGACGGGCCCATCGTCCGAGAACTTGAGCGCGTTCTCTACAAGTCCCGTCAGCACGGTGCCGAGACGGTCGATATCGGCCCACACGGTCAAATCGTCGTCGACATCGATTGCCACGCGCTCCGCTCCGGGGAGCGCGGCAAGCTGCTCGCGCGCCCGCGTTGCAATCGACAGCAGATGGACTTGTGTGCGATTGAGCTCGAGGCGTCCCGCCTCGAGGCGCGCTAGATCCAGAACCTCGGCCACTACTCGCGACATGCGCTCTGAATCGGATCTGATGGTCTCCACGAACTCGAGCTTCTGCTCGTCGGTGAAGCGATCCCAACGTTTGACGAGAGTGGTGGAGAATCCCTTGATCGAGGTCAACGGCGACCGCAGCTCATGGGCAATTTTCGAGATCATGTCGGCAAATCCGGCGTCGTTCATGGCGTGCCGTCCTCGGTCCGGCGATTAGACGGCGAGGATAAACCGCCCGCCCTCGCCGCCGGTGGATCCATCGCTCGTTGTCTCGCGATCTCGAAGCAAAGCACCGACCCGGCGATGCCGACGTTCAGAGACTCCGTGGGCCCGGGCATCGGAATGGCTACCTCATAGTCCAGCAACGAAGTTCCCAACTCGGAGAGCCCCCATGATTCATTGCCCAAGATGAGCGCCACACGCGCTCGAAAATCGGAGTCGTACATCGATGTCCGGGCCCCTGCTCGCGCTCCGACGATGGAGAAGCCGGTGGCCCTAAGAGTCCTCGTCGCGTCTTCGAGGTTCTCCTCTCGCACGACCGGCACTCTAAAGAGGGCGCCGGCTGCGGCCCTTACCGACTTGGGGTTGAGGGGGTCGACCGCCGCCCGGGTGAACACGACCGCGCCGGCCCCCGCGGCTGCGGCGCTCCGAATCAGCGTCCCCGCATTTCCAGGATCTCGGACCTCGGCGAGCACCACGACGAGAGTGGCGGACACCGCATGGGCTGCAAGACTGGTCTGCGGAGCGCGCGCCACGGCAATCACTCCTTGTGGGGTAACCGCATCCGACAGCGAGGCCATGACTCGTTCGCTTGCGACCGTGGTTCGGATACCCCGGCCGTGCGCGTCCCTCAGGAGATCGCCGGCTCGGCCCGCTTGCTCGGACACGAACAGCTCGACGAGATGTGCCCCCGACGCCACCGCCTCGGAAACCGCGCTGCGCCCCTCGACGAGAAACCGGCCGGCATCATTCCTCCCGGCCCGCCGGAGGAGCTTGCGCGCCGCCTGGACGCGCTCGTTCTGTGGGCTGGTTACGACTTCGCTCAGGACGCCTTGGCTAACGACGTCTTGGCCACTTCGACCAGCTCGGCAAAGGCCTCCGGCTCGTTGACCGCCAGCTCGGCCAGGACCTTTCGGTCGAGCTCCACCTCGGCGAGCCGGAGGCCGGAAACTAGACGGTTGTAGGAGATGCCGTTGATGCGAGCGGCGGCGTTAATGCGAATGATCCACAAGCGCCTGAAGTCGCCCTTGCGGGCGCGTCGATCCCGGAACGCGTATACGCCCGAGTGCGTGACCTGCTCACGCGCGGCGCGGTAATGCTTACCTCTGGACGAGTAGTAGCCCTTGGCTTTCCTCAGGACCTCGCGCCGCTTCTTTCGACCGGCGACGCTGCGTTTTACGCGTGGCATGTGTGTGTGTTCCTCCCCAAGAAGCCCGGCTACTCGCCGAGCATGGTGCGAATGCGTTTTTGGTCGGCCTTCGCCACTGTGTCCGGCGAATGCGTGCGGCGCTTTCGGCTGGATGATTTCTTCTCGAGCAGATGCGCGCCGAAAGAACGGCGTCGGCGAATCTTGCCGGTACGAGTTACTTCGAACCGCTTTGCCGCACCCTTGTGCGACTTCATCTTCGGCATGGCTAGCCTCCTTCTGCTCGGGTCACTCTTATCGGGCGGCTCGCCTGCGCCGGAACCCGTCCTTCTTCCGCTTCTTCCGCTTCCGGTGCTTGAGGCCTCGGTCGGGGGCTGCTGGGCTTCGACTTGCCGGTGATGGCTTCCTTGACCGGCGCCAGCACCATGGTCATGTTGCGACCATCGAGCTTGGGTGGAACATCGACCTTGGCGATCTCCTGGACATCCTCGGCAAGCCGGTCCAAGAGTCTGCGTCCCAGCTCCGGGTGCACCGTTTCCCGTCCCCGAAACATGATCGTGACCTTCACCTTGGCGCCTTGGTGAAGGAAGCGCACGACATGACCCGTCTTGGTTTCGTAATCGTGGCGATCGATCTTGGGTCGCATCTTCATCTCTTTTACGACCACCAATGACTGTCTCTTGCGAGACTCCCGCTGTCTGACTGCCTGTTCGTACTTGAACTTGCCGTAGTCCATGATCCGGCAGACGGGCGGATCGGCTTGCGGCGCGATCTCGACGAGATCGAGGTCCTGATCCACGGCCATCTGGAGCGCTTCGGCGGTTTCGAGGATGCCGACCTGCGATCCATCGGCGCCTACCACCATGACCCGCGGAATACGGATCCGCTCGTTGATTCTCAGTTCCTGCTGTGCGATGCGTGTCTCCCTTCAGATGCCCAGACGATCAGGCGGCGACGCCAAGTCCTCTCGGACGTCGGCCGGCTCTCCGGCACCCGCGCGCACGTGCGCGCGAGATCAGGCATCCGACCTCCGCGGCTCGGCCCGTAGGCTTGCTGCCGGGAGGTGAGGGGGTAACTTGCACCCCTGCTTGGCGACCACTCGCTCGCAAAAGTATAGCGGGCGCACCACGGATGACCTCCAAGCCGGTAGGTTGGAGGCAATGAGCTACGACGAGCGCGAGCGCGACGAAGACTCTGGTCCAAGACGCCCCCGGGTAGTAGACAAGCGCGTATCGGCGCGCTCCCAGACGCCACCTCCTCCCCCGCCGGCCGGAGCGGTCGGTGAAGCCCCCGTGGCGGTTACGCCTCCGCCCGTCCCACAGCCTCCGCCCTCCCCTGAAGCGCGAGATGAGGGCGCCACAGAGGCTCGAGCTCCCGTCGACACCCCGGCCCCCGAGGCTTCGGTCGCAAAGGAAGCTGCGCCCGAAGAGCTCTGGACTCCCGAGCAGGAGGCCGAGGTCCAGCGCATGGTCGAAGAGTATTTCCGGGTCCCGGCTCGAGATTGGATCGCCGAAAGCGCGATCAGGCTGGCCCAGGTCGCCGGCGTGAAAATTGAGGGCGGCGCGTTCGGAGAGGGCCAGCTGGCGATCGACGCGCTGGCCGCGCTCGTCAACGCCTGCGGGGGGCGCTTGGGCGAAGCCGAGGGCCCCTTGCGCCAAACGCTCGCTCAGCTCCAGCTGGCCTTCGCCCAGGGAGTTTCGGTTCCTCCCCCAGCCTGACCCTCAGCTCACGGAACGATCTTGGTGATGGGCAGCTCGAGTATGTCCTCGGCCCCTGCGGCTTTGAGCCGCGGGATGAGAGTGTTGATCGCGCTCTTGTCGACGACCGTCTCGACTGCGAAGTAGCCCGTCTCCGCCAGCTCTGACACGGTGGGAGCTCGCATG
>JACDBF010000238.1 GCA_013695055.1 Actinomycetota bacterium | reverse complement strand
TCAGCGTCGATCAAATGCAAGGTCCCCCGCATCACCCACGACTTGACGAGTGAGCGCTCGTTTATCAACGCCTGCTCGATCGCCCCGGGCCTGAGGCCCCTGGCCCGAACCGCACATTGCAGCTCCGCCGCGGACGCGACCTGCGCGTGTATCCCCCCGAGGTCACGCGCGACTCGGCGCAGCGAACGGGGGCCGAGAGGCCTTGTCACGTGCATGCGAGCCAAACGAAACGCGCGCGTCTGCTCACACGTCACTGGTGGCACGTTCATTGGCCTCACTCTAGGCCTCGAACCTCGGCCCACCGAGTCCTGGTTTCTCCGAAGGGCTCCGCCATCCGGCAGCCGCTCCCCTAAGCTCTGCCCGGTCCTTCCCAAGATGATGGGGGCGGCACGACCTCGATCATCGACCAAGAAGAGAGGTGAAGAGCACGGCCTCCTTTAGATCTTTCCTGTATCGCCTGGCGCGTTTGCTCGGCGATTTCAATGCCGTCAAGCGAGGGCGCGTCGGCCGCAGGATCGGCCGCCGCATAGCGGGTAGAGCAACGGGCCGGGTACTGCGGCGCTTCTTTCGCTGACCTCGACCGGTGGGTAAAGCCGGCCCCTCGACAATCCGGAAAGCCGGCCAGGCTAGGCTGTTAGGCGCCGGTCTCGGTGAGGTGCACGAGGGCTCGGGATGCGGCCGCACGTACCCGTGGGGTGGGGTCTTGCCGAAGGTCCGCAACTATCGGCCGGGCTTCACCAAGCCGATGTCGGGCCACCACCTTGGCGGCCATCTCTCTTACCCGCCATGAATCGTCATTGAGCGCAGCCGTTATTGCCGGCAGAGCGTCATCGTCCCAAGCCCAGAGAAGGCCCCGAGCCCCCCAAACGCGCAGCCAGTAACGAGGGCCTCCCCGCTCGCCGCTGACGGCCCAATACGCGGGGGCCCCGCCCAGCGCGACGATCAGCTCGACGTCGGCCTCCCGGCCCTCTAATAATGCGATGCAACCGGCGACAACAGCATCCTTGCCCCGGCGCTCGCTCTCGTTCTCGATGCTCTGGCGGGGGGTCTGTCCCCATGACGAGTGCGCGCCCATCTCGGCAGTATGTACCGGCCCGGCGGTGAGAGCGAAGCGTCTACGTTGTCAAGGTTGGGAGTGAGTTGCTACCCTCTAGGCATGAGACGGACCGGCGGGCGAGCATCATGCTCGGCGCGAAATCGTTCGCGCACAAGGGGCTGTCCTGTGTGCGGCCACCCTCGAAGCCGTTCCGCTCCCTGGCGCAGAATGATCACCTGCACATGGTGCGGCGCATGTTTCACGAGAAGAGGAAGGATCTTGTTCCCCGGTTCCCCATGGCCGCCCAACGGCGGCGGCGAGACGAGTAGCGATAGCGAGCCACGATCGCCACCCTCGCCACACGGAGCGGGTTCGGTGGCGCTCCGATTGCCGGCCCTCAACGACTGATGCCGTTGGTGCTCGACGCGAAATGCAAGCGAGCCGGGACGGAGCTTGGGTAGGAGAGCGGGTGAGGGGAATCGAACCCCCGTCACTAGCTTGGGAAGCTAGAGCTCTGCCATTGAGCTACACCCGCGCAGCGCTTCGATTCTAGAGGGTCGACCCCGCTCCGCCGGGTGCCGGGAAGGAGCTCAGCGAGCCTTGCCCGACGCCAGCAGGTCAGGGCCGGAGTCGCAGAGATCGAATAGGGCGCACTCCGAGCACAGTGGCACCCGCGGCCTGCAGACCGTTCGGCCGTGCCGGATGAGCCCCATGTGAAATGGGTAGCGAAGCTCGGGCGGCACGCGCCGGCCCAGCATTGAGTGGGCAGCCTGCGCCGACACCTTCGGCCCAATGAGGCCCAGGCGGATCGCCACGCGGTGCACGTGCGTATCCACCGGGAAGGCGTCCCGGCCCATGGAAAACAGGAGCACGCACGCGGACGTCTTCGGGCCGACTCCCGGCAAGGAGCACAAGTAGTGGTAAACCTCCTCATCGGAAAGATCGTGCAGTCGGGAGAGGTCGAGCATGTGCTCGCGCTCCTCGATGACGGTCAGGATCTCTTGGATGCGGCGCGCCTTGACGTCGGCAATGCCCCCCGACCGAATCGCGTCGGCCACTTCGGGAGTGGGCGCGTGCAGCACCTCTTCCCAAGAAGAGAAGCGAGCCTTGAGCCCGGCGAACGCTCTGCCCGAATTCACGTCCGAAGTGGCCTGAGACAACACGGTGGCGACCAGCTCGTCGATGATCGGGAGTTGCTCTTTGGGGTGATGCTCGCCGTGAGACTTTTCGAGTCTTCGAGTGAGAGCGCGGATGCGGCGCGAGGATGCCGGCTGGGTCAGATGCTTCCTTTGGCGATCGATGCGAACTTCGTGTACTGATTCATGAACGCAAGCCGGACCTTGCCCGTCGGACCGTTCCGATGCTTCGCGAGAATGAGCTCGGCCTCTCCGCGGCTCTCTGTGTCGGGGTTGTACACCTCGTCACGGTAAATGAACATGACCAAGTCCGAGTCTTGCTCGATGCTTCCGGATTCGCGCAGATCCCCGAGCAGCGGGCGCTTGTCGGCACGCGCCTCCACCGCTCGATTCAACTGTGACGCGCAGATTACCGGGACCTCGAGCTCGCGGGCCAGGACCTTCAGCGAGCGCGATATCTCCGAGACCTCTTGCTGGCGGTTCTCGGATTTGCGCGGAGACTGCATGAGCTGGAGATAGTCGATGATGATGAGCCCGAGGCCGTGCTTCGCTTTCAAGCGCCGGCACTTGGCCCGGATCTCCATGAGAGTGATATTGGCCGAGTCGTCGATGAAGATCGGCGCTTCGGCAAGGCGGCCGAGCGCAGCGGACAGCCGGGTCCAGTCCTGCTCTTGGAGAGAGCCACGGCGGATGCGCTGCGAATCGACGCGCGCGTCGGACGACAGGAACCGCTGCACGACTTCTCCGCGCGACATCTCGAGCGAGAAGAAGACGACGGGGGCGCGTCGGTGAAGCGCTGCGTGCAGGGCAAAGTCGCCCAACAACGACGACTTCCCCATGCTGGGGCGCGCGGCGATGATTATCAAGTTGGACGGTTGAAAGCCCGTGGTCATCTCGTCGAGGTCGGAAAAACCCGACGCAAGCCCCGTGATGCTCTCGCCGCGCTCGTAGAGGGCCTCGATCGCCTCCATGTTCTCGGTCAAGAGCTTGCGGATGGGCTGGATGTCGTCGCGTAGCCGGCGATTGCCGACATCGTAAACGAGCTCCTCGGCCTGATCTATGCCCTCGGCCACGTCTTCGGGAATGGAAAAGCCGATCTCCTGGACCTTGTTGCCCGCGTCGATCAGGCGTCTGAGCAGCGCGTGCTCCTCGACGATGCGTGCGTAGTAGCCGGCCGACGACGCCGTCGGATAGGCCTCGAGCAGCCCATAGATGTAGGGCTTGCCGCCGATAGATTCGAGAGAGCCCCGGCGAGTCAGCTCTTCCGCGCATGTGATCGCATCCGGCACTTCGCCGCGCCCGTAGAGGGCGAGAATCGCCTCGTAAGTCTCGGTGTGGGCCGGTTTGTAGAAGTCGTCCGGTTGGATGACCTCGACGACGTTGGCGATGGCCTCTTTGGACTCGAGCATCGCTCCGAGCACCGACTGTTCGGCGTCGATGTTGTGCGGCGGAATGCGATTCATCCGCACCGGAGCGAGCGGAGCTCGTTGGGCCAAAGAGATCCTCCGTCTTGAAGAATGACATGTCTGTTATTAGCA
>JACDBF010000081.1 GCA_013695055.1 Actinomycetota bacterium | reverse complement strand
CGCCCCAGAATTCCGCCCTCACGGGGCGGTCGGCGCCCGGCGAGAAGAAGTCGAGGATGCCCCCTCTCAAAGCGAGCTCGCCCCGGCGCTCGACCATGTAGTTGCGCTCGTAGCCCATCTCGACGAGGCGGGCGGCGAGGCCCTCGAGAGATATCTCGAGACCCGGCGTCAAGCTCACGATGCCAAGGTCGGGGCTGGGCGGCGCCACCAGCTGGGTGGCTCCCTGGGCGGTAGTGACCACGACCATGGCCCCACCATCTGTTAGGCGATAGAGGACTTGAAGCCGGCGCCCCATGCTCTCGACCGACGGGGACACGGGCTCGCCGGGCAGCACCTCCCATCCGGGGAAGACCTCGGCGCCCGCGGGTCCCAAGAAAGCCCGCACGTCATTCGCCAGGGTCTCGGCCTCTTCCGAGCGCGCCACTATTGCGAGCACCGGGCTCTTCAGGTGGCGAGCTATCGAGGCTAGGAGGAAGGGGAGGGCGGGCTCGGGGACTGCCACGGGCGCGCGCGCGCCGACGAGCGCGCGAACGCGCTCGTCGGGCAGCAAATCAAGAAGAGGAGCTAACGACGCCACTTGATCCTTGCATTCCGAAGACTGCATAACCATAAGTCCCGCCCGGCGTGCCGCCGAACTCGTGGCCTGCCCTAACATCGGGGGTACGGAGAAGGAGGGAATGATGGCGAAGGAGAAAATGGCGTCGCAGACTGAGGTGACCCCAGAGGGAGCCCTGGTCGATGTCTTCGGGAGGCCGCTTCGCGATCTCAGAATCTCGATTACCGATCGGTGCAACTTCCGGTGCGTCTACTGCATGCCAAAGGAGGTCTTCGGGGCCGATCACCAATTTCTGGAGCGTGCCGAGATCCTGACGTTCGAGGAGATCGAGCGGCTTGCGAGGCTGTTTGCCGCGCGCGGCGTGACCAAAGTGCGGATTACCGGTGGGGAACTCCTCGTGCGCAAGGACGTCGAGAAGCTGATCGGCA
This sequence comes from Actinomycetota bacterium, assembly GCA_013695055.1. Lineage (GTDB taxonomy): Bacteria > Actinomycetota > CADDZG01 > CADDZG01 > WHSQ01 > JACDBF01. The sequence continues at coordinate 4,794 of JACDBF010000081.1, read as the reverse complement.
AGCTATCGAGCATCGGCGGGCTCGATATCGCCCTCACTACCAACGGAGCCCTTCTCGCCAAGAAGGCAGGGTCCCTAAAGGACGCCGGCCAGAATCGCGTGACCGTGAGCCTCGACTCACTCGACGATCGAGTTTTTCGAGCGATGAACGACGTTGATTTTCCGGTGGAGCGAGTGCTCAAAGGAATTGAGGCGGCCCGCAAGGCGGGCCTGAGCCCGGTGAAGATCAATATGGTCGTCAAGAGAGGTGTCAACGACGGCAGCGTCATTCCGATGGCACGGCGATTTCGCGCCGAGGGGACGATCGTGCGCTTCATCGAGTACATGGACGTCGGCACGACGAACGGATGGCGCATGGCCGACGTCGTTCCCGCCGCAGAGATACTCGAGGCCCTCCATCGTGAGATGCCTCTCGAAGCGGTGGCCGCGAGCTATCGGGGAGAGGTCGCGGGCCGTTACCGGTATCTGGGCGGCGGCGAGGTCGGGGTTATTGCCTCTGTCACGCAACCGTTCTGCGGCGATTGCACACGCGCCAGGATCTCGGCCGAAGGAAAGCTCTACACGTGCCTGTTTTCCGCCCGGGGCCACGACCTGCGCGCGCTGCTGCGGTCCGGCGCCGGTGATGACGAGCTCCTGCGTTCCATCGATGCAGTGTGGGGCGCACGGGGCGATCGGTACTCGGAGCTGCGCGCCTCCGCAACCCCGGGCTCGGAGAAGGTCGAGATGTCTTACATCGGCGGATGACACAACCGTGCCGAGTGGGTGGTGAATGTCGCATAGCGCCACTCAGCACCCACTCGGCTCGATCACCTTCTCGACCGCGTCGGCGGCATCCTCCAGAACCGCCGGCAGCTCCCTGCGCTCGGACGAGGAAAAAGGAGCAAGCACGAAATCGGCGGGCTCTTGCCGGCCGGGAGGGCGCCCTATTCCCACTCGGACGCGCGTGAAGTCCTTGGTGCCGAGATGCGTGATGAGAGAGGAGAGGCCGTTGTGCCCGGCGGAGCCGCCCCCCTTCTTCACCCGCACGTCGCCGAAGGGAATATCGAGCTCGTCGTGGACGACGACGAGCTGCTGCGGCCCGGACTTGTACCACTGCGCCACGGCCCTCACCTGGCGGCCGGACTCGTTCATGAAGGATGTGGGCCTGGCGAGCACGCACTTCTCGCCCACGAGCGCACCCTCGGCCACGAGGCAGCCGCTCTTGTGCCTCTTTAGGGAGCCGCCGATGCGTGCGACCAGAACATCGAGGGTCAGCGCCCCCGCGTTGTGCCGAGTGCGCGCGTAACGCTCGCCCGGATTGCCGAGGCCCACGACCACGACGCGCTTCCCATCCGGACGGGAACGCCGGAGGATGTGCACTCGAGGCTTCCCGCCACAGACCTACGAGGAGGCGTTCTCGGACGAGCCCGCTTCGTCGCCTTCGGCCTCCTCGGCCTCCTCGTCTCGGGGCTCCGCCCCCTAGACGGGTTCGGCGCCGCCCGCAGCTTCGACCGCCGCAGCCGCTTCCATGGCCACCAGCTCCTCTTCGGAGACGGGGGCCGTAACGAGCGCTACCACGGTCTCTGGATCGGTCAGGATCTCGAAGTCGCGGCCCGCGGCGAGATCCGACACACGCAACGTGTCACCTATGCCCAGGCCCGAGATGTCCGCATCGATGGACTCGGGCACGTCGGTGGGAAGGCACTTGACGTGGACCTGGAACAGCGGGTGCTCGAGTGCGCCGCCCTCCTTTACACCCGGCGACTCGCCGACGACATGCACGGGAACCTCGAGCTCGATGGCGTGCGTACGGTCCACCTTGACGAAGTCTGCATGCAAGAGCGTGCCCTTGACGGGATCACGCTGCAGCTCGCGCGTGAGCGCGAGGGTCGTGGCGCCGTCTATCTCGAGGTCGAGGAGCACATTCATGCCGGCATCGGTGCGAAGAGCCGTGACGAACTCGCGGCGGTCGACTTCGATGGCGACCGGCTCCATGCCCTCGCCGTAGACGATGGCCGGAACTCGCCCGGCAGCGCGTGACTTGCGCGCCACGCCCTTGCCGCTCGCGAGCCGCTTATCGGCCTTCAGCCTTATCTCAGCCATCGATTCCCTCCACCATCACTAGTAGATTTCTCGCGACCCAACGACCCATTATGGACGCCGAGGACCATCGCCCCCGACGGGGCCGGTCGTCACGGCTGATTCTCGCCGTGGAAGAGCTCGGACACGGAATCTTCTTCGAACACCGCCTTGATGGTCTGCGCAATGGTCGGCGCTATCGAGAGAACCACCAGCTTGTCGAGTCGCTTGTCGGCCGGGATGGGAAGCGTGTCGGTCACCACGACCTGTTGGATGGGAGAGTTCTTGATGCGGTCGGTGGCCGGATCCGACAAGATCGGGTGAGTCGCCGCCGCGTACACTCCGGAAGCGCCGGCCTCCAGCAGAGCTTCCGCCCCATTGACGAGCGTGCCGGCGGTGTCGATCATGTCGTCCACCACCACGCACATCCTGCCATCCACATCGCCCACGACCGTGCGAGTCTGGCTGACGTTGCGCGCGTCTCTCCTGCGACTCTTTTGCAGGAAGGCAACCGGACAGTTCTTGTTTCCGTACTCGCTCAGATGTTGGGTCCATTTCTCGGCAAGGCGAACCCTGCCCGTATCCGGAGACACCACGACGAAGTCCTCGTCGAGGAGATCGTCGAAGTATCCGGCGAGCAGAGGCAAGGCCGTCAGATGATCGAAGGGCACGTTGAAGAACCCTTGTATCTGGCCGGTGTGGAGATCGACCGAGAGAATGCGATCCGCTCCGGCCGCCTCATAGAAATCGGCGACCAGCCTGGCCGTTACAGGTTCACGGCCTCGGGTCTTCTTGTCTTGCCGCGCATAGGGAAAAAAGGGCAGCACCGCCGTGATGCGCTTGGCCGATGCTCTCTGCAGCGCATCGATCATGATGAGGTGCTGCATCAGGTGATGATCGACCGAGTCGCACGAGCTTTGTATGACGAATGCGTCCTTGCCGCGCACCGATTCCGCGAACCGAACATAGGTCTCCGAATTCGCGAACGTCGAGATCTCGACCTCACCGAGCCTCATACCGAGATGCGTCGAGACATCCTCGGCCAGCTCTCGATTGGCCGTCCCCGAAAAGATCGTCAGGCGCTTGTATGTGGGAACTTGCACTTGCGCTTGCCCTTCCTCTAGGTCGGTTCAGGTCTCGCTCATGAGAAGCAACGTCTATTGTCGCGATTCTTGGTCTGGTTCGCGACCGCGCTTTCCCATCTTGTCGCCGCGTCCTTCGATGATCCTCGCGGGCGATCCCACCGCGAGAGCGTCCGAGGGAACATCCTGAGTGACCACGGCCCCGGCTCCCGTGGCCGCTCGCTTCCCAATGTGAGCGGGGGCCACCAGCATGGTGTCAGAACCTATGTAGGCGTCGTCCTCGATGATGGTCTCGTGCTTCGAGCGACCATCCCAATTACAAGTGATCGTTCCGGCGCCCACGTTCACGCCTCGGCCCAGGGTGGCGTCGCCCAGATAAGCCAGGTGCGGCGCCTTGCTTTCCTCCCCCAGCGTCGTGTTCTTGGTTTCGACGAAGGTGCCCACCTTGGCCTTGCGCCCGAGCCTCGTCCCCGGTCTGAGCGAAGCGAACGGCCCCACGGATGCATCCGGCCCGATCTCGGATGACAAGACGACCGAGAAGGAGACCTTGGCTCCGGACTCGATTCGCGAATCCACGACCCGCACTTGAGGCCCTATCTCCGCCTTTTCCCCAACCGACGTTGCGCCCTCCAAAAAGGTGAACGGCTGAATCGTGGCGTCGCGCCCGATGCTCACCGATGAGTCTATGTAGGTCGTGTTGGGATCCACCACGGTGACGCCTTCATCCATCCATCGCTCACATGCTCTGCGGCGCAGCAACTCGGAGACGCGTGCCAGCTGGGCGCGGGAATTGACCCCCAACACCTCCTGAGGATGAGTTCGATAAGCATGGACATCTCGCCCTTCGGAGCGCAGCAGCCGCACAGCGTCCGGCAAGTAGTACTCGCCTTGAGCGTTCTCCCGGTCAATCTTGCCGAGAAGGTCCTGGAGGAAGGTCGCATCGAAGACGTAGACGCCTGCGTTTATCTCGTCGATCGTTCTTTCCTCATAGCTCGCATCGCGTTCCTCGACGACCCTCTCGATGACGCCATTCGCGCGGACGACGCGCCCGTAGCCGGTTGGATCGGAGATGCGGGCCGTGAGCAGGGTCACGCGGGACGCATTTTGGGCGTGGACGTGCAGAAGAGCGTCGAGGGTGGAGGTTTCTAGCAGAGGCGCATCTCCGGGAACGACCAGCACCCTCGAGCTGCTTCCCTCGAGAGCCTCGAGGGCCACCCGCAGCGCGTCGGCCGTCCCGCGCGCAGGATCTTGGATTGCGTAGGACAGTCCCTCGGCGTGGCCCACCGCCGTCATCGCCTCCTCGATCTCCGTCTTGCGATCCGAAGTCACGATCAGGCGGCCGTCGAGGGCGAGCGGCGAAAGCGCAGCCAGGACGTGAGCCAGAAGGGGCCGGCCCGCCGCCCGATGCAAGACCTTTGGGAGACTGGACTTCATACGAGCGCCTCCCCCCGCCGCCAGGACGACCGCGGTCGCGCGAACCTCCTCTTGTCCCACATCACCTCCGGCTCTCGACACAACGCTGCCCCGCCTGGATTCGAACCAGAACTTAGGGATCCAAAATCCCTCGGGCTGCCATTACCCCACGGGGCACCCGGATGTGACTTTGACGCACCCACGGAACCAGGGCAATACCCTAGCGTCCCCTCAAGAGAGCT
>JACDBF010000187.1 GCA_013695055.1 Actinomycetota bacterium | reverse complement strand
TTCGGGAACCTGGACGCGCAGCTTGACGCGATCCTTGCCGGCTTCCTCGGCGACGGTTGTAAGGGCCCCAGTCATGAACGACTCATCCTAGAGCCTCGTGAAGTGAGCCCCGCCCTGAGATCCACAGTGGCCCGGGGGCGACCGGAGAGCAATCCGGGCGGCCCTCGGATTACGAACCAAGCGACCTAGTTGGGAGCCAGGGAACCGTACTAGGCGGACGAAGTGGGGATGACGGCCCCTGGCCCCCAGCCAGGACACTCGGTTCCCGACCATCCTAACCAACCGGCCAGTTCCCAGTCTCCGCCGAGTGGGCCGTGAATGGCGGTATGCGCCACCTGACACCCACTCGGCCCATACTTGCTCCGGCAGACATCGACGAAGACCGTCAACGACGATCGAATCGGAGAGCTCTCGGCTGATGGCCACCCCGACCAGAACGAGCGTCTCTAATGTGTTGGTCATTGGAGCGGGAGGAGCCGGACTTCGCGCTGCCATCGCCGCCGCACAAGCGGGAGTCCAAGTCACCGTCATCGGAAAGCGAACGCGCAAGGATGCGCACACCGTTCTGGCTGCCGGTGGCATCAACGCGGTCCTCGGAACGGTCGACCCCGAAGACTCGTGGCAACAGCACTTCGCGGACACTATGAAGGAGGGATACTTCCTCTCCGATCCCCGCACCGTCGAGCTCATGGCGCGCGAAGCGCCCGGGGCGATCCTCGAGCTCGAAGACTGGAACTGCAAGTTCGCGCGCACGCCGGACGGCAGGCTCGATCAACGTTTCTTTGGAGCGCACAAGTACCGAAGAACCTGCTATGCCGGTGATTACACCGGCCGGGCAATCATCGAGGCCCTCGATGCCAAGATCGAATCCCTCGACATCCCGGTAATCGAGCATCAATACGTCTCTCGCCTGTTGATGGCCGAGGGCACCTGTTTCGGCGCCTTTGCGTTCGACATCAACTCTGGAGAGCGCACCGCTTACTGCGCCGACGCCGTCGTGCTCGCGACCGGCGGCCACACCCGGATTTGGCGCAAGAGCTCGTCGCGCCGTGATGAGAACAATGGCGACGGAATGTTCCTCGCTCTCCACGCGGGCTGCCGTCTGGCGGACATGGAGCTGGTGCAGTTCCACCCGACCGGCATGGTGACACCCGAGGACATGGCCGGGACGCTTGTCACCGAAGCCGTTCGGGGCGAAGGGGGCCGCCTCTACAACTCGGAAGGCCACCGCTTCATGGGGCGCTACGACGAAGAGCGCATGGAGCTGTCGACGCGCGACCGCGTGGCGCTCGCCAACTACACCGAGATAGCCGAAGGTCGCGGCGGGCCCAACGGCGGGGTCTTTCTCGACATCTCGCACATCGGGAAAGACGCCATCCTCGAGAAGCTCCCGCGTATGTACCGCCAGTTCCTCGAATACCAGATGCTCGACATCTCGAGTCACCCCATGGAGGTCGCTCCCACCGCGCACTATTCGATGGGAGGAGTAGTGGTCGACCCCGATACGCACGCGACCGACGTTGACGGCCTGTTCGCGGCAGGGGAGGTAACCACCGGCCTGCACGGCGCCAACCGCCTCGGCGGCAACTCGCTCGCCGAGATTCTCGTGTTCGGAAAACGGGCCGGCGAGACGGCAACGGCTCTTTCGAAGACGCGCGATGTCGTCCTTCGGTCCCGAAAGGCGATAGCGCACGCATCCGACGAGCTCGACTCATTCATCAGCCACGGCTCGGAATTCGCCCGGCCCTTGCAACGCTCCTTGCGCAACCTCATGTGGGAGCACTGCGGGGTCGTGCGCGACGGCGGAGGGTTGGAGACGGGCTTGAAGAAGATCTCGGAGCTCTCGGCCGTGCTTGGTGACGTCGATGTGCGGCCGACCTCCGAAGGCTACGGCGATCTCGCTCATGTTCTTGATCTGCGCGCGTCGCTCCTCTCCGGCGAGACGAGCCTCCTGGGCGCACTCGCCCGTACCGAGACACGCGGGGCGCACAACCGCTCGGATTATCCGGAGGTCGCGGACGACCCGCGCGTCAACTACGTGATGCGACTCGACTCCGACGGGGCCGTCAATGTCTCCGAGCTGGGGGTTCAGGCCATGCCCGATGAGTTGGTGCGCTACGTCGAAGGGACCGAGGCATTGGGGGCCGAAGGTAGGCTGCTCGAATAACCGTTCAACCGCCTCCTGGGGTCGTGATTGAGGCGGCGACGGGGCGTAGCGCAGCTTGGTTAGCGCGCCTGCTTTGGGAGCAGGAGGCCGGCGGTTCGAATCCGCCCGCCCCGACTGAAGAACCTATAAGTGCAGGTCAGACGCCACGAACGGCACCCTACGACGGACCCGAGGAGCTGCCAAGGTGGTTGCACAGCGCTTAAAGAGCGCATAACCTCGCTCCATGCTCAACCGGCCAACCACCGAACTAGGCAGCATCCGAGGCCTTAGCCGGAGCTTCAAGCTGTCCCTTCAGGCCCTCAACCGGGCACCTAAGACGATCGAGACTTACATGGAGGCGCTCGCCCGCCTGATCGCCTTCCTCGAGACGGCCGGGATGCCGACCCAGGTTCAGGCGATTCGGAGAGAGCACGTCGAGGCTTTCGTCGCCGACCTGCTCGAACGCTTCAAACCGTCGACAGCTTCAAATAGGTATCGAGCGCTCAACACCTTCTTTATATGGTGCGTTGCCGAAGGGGAACTTGCAAAGTCGCCCATGCTCACCATGCAGCCTCCCCACGTTCCCGAAATTCCGGTGCCCGTCTTGGGTCAGGACACCCTCGGGCGCTTGCTCAAAGCTTGTGAGGGCACTTCATTCGATGATCGTCGTGACACCGCCATCGTCCGGTTGTTCTTGGATACGGGCATCCGTCGCAGTGAGCTTCTTGAGCTCAAGGTGTCAGACGTTGACTTCGATGACTCGGTGGTCATCGTCATGGGCAAGAGCCGGCGTCCTCGAGCAGCACCCTTTGGGCGCAAAACGGCCGTCTCCATGGATCGCTACATCCGTGCCCGCTCCCTTCATCGCCACTCCTACTCAGAAGCCCTATGGCTCGGGCAACAGGGCGCACTCACCGAATCTGGTGTCCGGCGCGCCGTTAGTCGTCGAGGGGATGCCGCCGGCATACAAGGACTGCATCCTCATCAATTACGACATACCTTCGCCAGTCACTGGTTATCGCAGGGCGGAAATGAGACCGACTTAATGAGGTTAGCTGGCTGGCGCACTCGCGAGATGCTTTCGCGTTATGGGGCGAGCGCGGCCGACGAACGGGCCCGTGAGGCCCACCGGCGGCTATCTCCCGGGGACCGCCTCTAAAACGACCTTGCCCTGTTGCCGAGCAGTCAGCTGCAGAAGCCTAAGGCGAAGGTCAATTTCAGACCACTCCACGAAGCGGGCGGCCCGCCCGCCTTTCGCTTGGCTGCATCGGTTGCACTCCGCTCGCAAAAACGTCTCACCTTGCTCGCGGTAGAGCGAGCGCCGTTGCTTGTCTCCGAAGAAGGTGCGGGCCAAGGGGATCCGTAGATCGTCGTCTTGATATACGGCCCCCAGGCGATGACCGCAAACGCATTTGCAGTCGAGCCGGACAAAGGTCGTATCCACGTCCTCCTGCCGCTCTCGCTTCCGCCCTCTACTGCGCATGGGAACAGCGTAATCCACGACTTTCTGCATGGACTGGATTAGCATCAGGGGCACTAGCCCTTAAAGGGCCGGTGACCCGGGGCGCTGCCTCATTCCTCCGGGGACTGGTTAAGCCTGTCCCCAAGGAGGAGACGTGGCACTGTCCCCAGAGGAGCGAGTCCTTCATAGCCGGCTCGCGGCTCACACGCTTCACTCGAAGTACGACTCCAAGGAGCTGACGGCCCCGGCCCGCCGTGCCTTCCTTGACGGCTTCGAGACCCAAGTGGATCCTGAGGGGATCCTTCCTATAGCCGAACGGCAACGGCGCGCGGCTCATGCTCGTAAGGCCCACTTCACCAAGCTCGCCTTGGCCTCGGCGCGCGCGCGCAGGCGTG
>JACDBF010000168.1 GCA_013695055.1 Actinomycetota bacterium | reverse complement strand
CGACGATGGCCCGCAAGGCATCCTCGGGACTCCCGGCCGGATCGCCAAGCCCCTGCCTGTGATGGGACCAAGCCCGCAGACGATCGATCAGTTCCACGGGAGGCGACTATGAGCTCTGCAGGCTCGGCCCGATTGCCTGCCGTTACCGGTCGACCGAGCTCATATCTGGGTAGCGTTCGCCGGCCGCGGCGCCGGGCGGCATAACCTCGTCGATCCGGGCCCGGTCCTGGGCGGTCACTTCTACGTCCACGGCCCCCGCATTCTCCTCTAGATAGTTGCGGCGCTTGGTGCCGGGAATGGGCACGATGTCATCTCCCTGAGCCAGCACCCAGGCGATCGCCAGCTGACCTGCAGTCACGCTCTTCTCGGCCGCGATCTCCTGGATTCGGCTAACGAGTTTCAGGTTCGCGTCGAAATTCTCCTCCTGAAAGCGAGGGAACGACCGCCGGCGGTCGTCGGGGGCGAGATCGTCGATGCTGGTGATCTGCCCGCTGAGAAAGCCCCGGCCCAGTGGGCTGTAAGCGACGAAAGCGATGCCGAGCGAACGTACGGTCGGGAGAACGTCCTTCTCGCATTCCCGGCTGAACAACGAATACTCGGTTTGCAACGCGCGGATGGGATGAACCGCATGTGCCCGCCTGATGGTATCGGGGCCGGCTTCCGAGAGCCCAAGAAACTTGACTTTGCCGCTCTGGACGAGCTCAGTCATGGCGCCGACGGTCTCTTCGATCGGGACCTCAGCGTCCACCCGGTGTTGGTAGTAGAGGTCGATGTGATCGACGCCGAGGCGTTCAAGCGAAGCATCGCATGCGCTGTGCACGTACTCGGGCCGCCCGTTGATGCCCACCCAGCTGCCGTCAGGATTTCGCTCGTTGCCGAACTTCGTTGCGATCACGACTTCCGAGCGGCGGTCGGCGATCGCCTTGCCGACTAGCTTTTCATTGGTAAAGGGCCCGTACATGTCCGCGGTGTCCAGGAAGTTGATGCCGAGCTCGAGAGCGCGATGGATTGTCGCTATCGACTCCGGTTCCTCGCCCGTGCCGTAGAACTCGGACATCCCCATGCAGCCAAGGCCCAAGGCGGAAACCCGTAGACCCTCAGCGCCCACTGCTCTTTTCTCCATGTCCAATCTCCCGTCTGGTGCCTCCCTGCTAAAGGCGCAGGACCATGTAGATCTCTTCCCGATCATCGCCGGGCGCAACCCGAATGGCCTCTGGGATGCGGCATATCTCAGAATAGCCGTGACGTTCATAGAAGGCTTTGGTGCCTGTGCCACCTCGCACCGTGAGATGAATCTGCTCGAGCTCGAGAGCGGCCGCCGCTTCATGTAATGCGTTTAGGAGAGCACTGCCGTAACCGCGGCCCTGGCGCGCCGGATCCACCATCAAGCGTTTGATCGTCATCCAATGGGCAAACAATGGCCCAGGCCGTGCAATCAGGAATCCAAAGCCGACGGTCTCCGAATCCTCGTAGGCAACGACCAGGTGATCGGGGGCCGCAGAGATGCGTTCGAAGGACGCGTGCGCCACGGGAGCGATGTCCTGAGCGCCGACCGGCGGGACGAAGCCGACTTCGCCGCCGGCATTGACCACGTCAGCCCACAGGGAGATGAGCGCCGACCGCAAATCGGCATCTAGGGGCGGATCAAGCTTGAAGCGCAGAGCGGAGTCCTCAGTCAAGCAGGCGTCTTCGCGAGCGCGTCGATCCAATTGACGGTGTATTCGATTGTCTTGAGGAAGTCGTTGACGCGCACGTTCTCATTGGGCGCATGTATGTTCGACGAGGGCCGGCATACCCCGCCCGGCGACACGGTCGGTATCCCGAGCGTGTGGGCGATCGGATACATGGGTCCCGTTGCGATCATGAATGGCGATTTGGCGGGGGGCTTGTCGAAGACAGCCTCGGCCGCGTTGAGCGCGGCCCGAGTCACGCGCGTATTGCTGGGGCTTCTCACCGGGTGCTCCATGGAGAAGGTGGTAGTCGTCACGTCGGCGAAGCCGTGGCCGTCGAGATGGCGACGGAGCTTGACGACGATGTCGCCGGGATCCTGATCGGGAACTAGCCTCATGTCGACTTTGGCCATCGCCTCTTTGGGAAGAACGGTCTTGGATGATCCCGGCACCGTGAAGCCGGAGCTCAGGCCCGCGATATTGCAGGTCGGCTCGAAGTAGGTGCGCATCAGAAAGTCCAGTCCACTATCGCCGCCGATGAACTCGTCGATGCCCAGGCGTTTCTTCTCACCCGCTTCGTCAAACGGAAGGTTTTTCAGCATCTTGATGTCGGCGCGCGTCGGTTTGCGCACGTCGTCATAGAAGCCAACGATGAGTACCCGCCCATCTGCCCCGCGCAGGCTCTGCAGCGCGTCGAGGAGGCGCCACACTGGGCTGGGCGTATACACGGCTACCGAGGAATGTTGGTCGTCGTTCAGGCCCCTGCAATTGAGCTCGACGTAGGCCAACCCCTTGGCGCCGAAGACGAACTCGGGAGCGCCCGCGTGATCCAGGCCCGCGCCCTCCCAGATACAACCCTCAGCCTGTAGCTTGTCGCCGTAACGGGACACAAGAGAGGGAAAGGACTTGGAGCCGGTCTCCTCTTCCCCCTCGACCAAGAGCTTGATGCCGACCGGGATCTCGCCCCACAGCTTCAAGTATGTATCGAGTCCCGCGAGCCGAGCCACCAGGTCGCCCTTGTTGTCGGCTGCGCCGCGAGCGTAGAAGACGTCGTCTCTGATCTCTGGGGAGAAAGGGTCGGACAACCAGAGATCGAGGGGGTCGACCGGTTGCACGTCGTAGTGGTCGTAGACGAGCACTTCGCCGCCCGGCGGTCCGATGAGCGCCAGAAGCGCGTCGGGCGCGCTTTCATAGGACAGGCGCTCGACGGATGCCCCGACCATCTCGAATTTTCCCTCGAGCCACGCCGCCATCGACGCCAGACCCTCGGGATTCCCGGCCAGCGACGGTATGGAGCAGGCCTCCGTGTACCACTCGAGATAGCGATCGCGGCTGCTTGCAACGTAGTCGCGCACGGACAAGAGGTCCCCCTAGGTTCGGTTGACGGGCGAGCGGGTGAAGGGGATCGAACCCTCATCACTAGCTTGGAAGGCTAGAGCTCTGCCATTGAGCTACACCCGCATGGAGACCAAATGACTTTAATGCCTCGGTTCTGGCAGGAAGACGGGCTTGGCAACCTCCGATCCTGAATTGGGTGCAGGGACGCACGGCCCTTAGGTCGATGTAAGATTCATCCAGCCCGGCGCGTCCCGTTCGACCATTCGAGCTGAGCAACCGACAAAGAGGGAGCCTCCATGTCCATTGGTCCGCCGTCCCAGCCGCACTCGTGGTTGCGCTCATGTGGCCTCTTGCCGCAACCGCCGGGCCGCGCACCGCATCGGGGAGCAACGGCGCGACTTGCCACTACCCCGAATCCAATGCGGACGCGCTCGAGATCCTGAGTAACTACTATCCCGGTTACTGGTGGGACCATACTCATTTGACCGTCGCCGTCCAGGCTCACCCCAAGGCGACGCGCAAGCAGCTCCGGGCGATACACGATGCCATTGCGACCTGGGATGAAGCGCTTCGCAATTGCTTTGACGGCCTGATCACTCTCACCGATGTCACCGGCTCGATGCCAAGCGAGCACAGGGCTGCGGACATAGTCGTCCACTTCGTACCCCATGCGGGCGGTGTTGTCTTCGGTGGATATGCGATCTGCGGCGACCATGGATGTCCAAATATCCTCGTCCGCTCGGATCTGCCGCCAAGCCTTGATCGCGATCCGTACAGTCCCGAGTACATCGGGTGGGTGACGCTCCACGAGCTCGGCCACGCGCTCGGCCTCGGCCACACCACCAATCTGCTCGAGAGCACCGACTTGATGGGCTACGGCTGGCCCGATCTTGGCGACCCCGTTCTTTCCGACTGCGACCTCAACGGGATCGCGTTCGTCTTCGCATGGGCGTTGGAGGGCGGCGAACCACATCCGCCGGCCGAGGGCCCGTACGACTGCGCGCTCGATTGACGAGGGCGCCGACAAGCGCATAGCGCTCGATAGAAACTCTTAGTCGGGGCGGGCGGATTCGAACCGCCGGCCTCCTGCTCCCAAAGCAGGACTGTCTAAACGCTGTGCTGAGAGGCTGTCGCAGAAATAGCTCAGCGAGAGCTGGGACAGCGGAATGCCCGGGTGATTGCCCGTCCTCGTGACGAATCTCGACTGGTTTGTGTCTCCCGGGCCGCCGTCCACCTGCCCGAGGTC
>JACDBF010000129.1 GCA_013695055.1 Actinomycetota bacterium | reverse complement strand
AGGGATTGCCGGTGGTGGGAGTGGTGAAGCGAATGGTCAAGGCATATCTGGAAGAACCACATTCCGCCTTGCTCCCCCGGCTGAGGCCCGGACAGCGCACGCCTCTGTTCGCCATAGGCAACAACGTGGTCGACCGCTACGCCTGGTACCTGCGGCTCGTTCCCCAGGACCCGTCGTGGCACGAGCTGGCGGGGTTGGTCCGCTGCGAGGTGCGCATGTCTCTGGGGCTCGAGGAGGCCCTTCGGATCGCCGACCGCGTCGCGTGTCATCTGCCGGGCTTCGCCGGGCGGGTAGGCATCGATCCCCGCGCGCCTCAGAACCTCACCCCCGTGGGCGCGCTCGAGGCGCGGCTCAAGCATCGTCTGGGAAGCTCGGCGCTCATAGGGCGGGCGCTACAGACTCATCTTGTCGAGGCGGCCGCCAATGGATGACTTCCTGGTCCCCGAGATCTCCGAGCCGGTGGGAATCGTGCTCGGCACCGAGGATTCGACCCCGCTCGCCTTTTGGGTCGGCGTCGCCGAGGGCTCTTATCTACAGTTGGATGACTCGGTGCTGGTCGAAACGGGCGTCCCCGGCAGGGGCGCGGTGCGGATCTCCGGCCTCGTCCAAGAGGTGAGGGCCCGTCACGAAGGCCTGACCCTTGACTCCGACGTCTTCCTCGTCGACAAGGGGGTCTTGCCCGCGGGAATCGCGCAGGCCGCAAGGGTCGTGGCGACGCGCTTCGAGCCCGAGATCTTCGTGCCCCCTCTTCCCGGCCAGCCCGCATTGCGGGCCCGAGGTAAGGACCGTGACGAGGCCCTTTATCTCGATCAGATCGACCGGCGGCTCGCGGGAGGCTTGTCGCGCGATGGCGAACCCTTCTTCTTGGATCTCGACTTCCTCGACGGGTCGCGCGGCGCGCACATCAACATCTCCGGCATCTCGGGGGTCGCGACGAAAACCACCTACGCGTTATTCCTTCTCTATTCGCTCTTTCACTCCGAGGTGCTCGGCTCCTACCGGACGAACACCAAGGCGATCGTCTTCAACGTCAAAGGTGAAGACCTGCTTCATCTCGACAAGCCCAACGCCAGGCTCATCGACGACGAGAAGTCACGGGCCGAGTACGACCGGCTCGGCTTGCCGGCCGGGCCGTTCGAATCGGTGGGGCTGTGGGCTCCGGTGGCGGCGGGGGCCGGCGACCACGCGATACCGGACACCGGGGGCCGAAAGAAGGGCGTGCGGGCCTACTACTGGACGATCAAGGAATTCATTCGCGAGGGCTATCTCAAATTCCTTTTCGCCGAAGCCGAGAATGAACGATCGCAGATCGCCGACCTCGTGGCGCGCGTCGAGTCTTTCCTCGATCGAGAGGCCCAAGACGATCCCGAGCACGACGCAACCGTGACCATTGACGGACAGCTCATCGGTGACTTCGACCAGCTCGTCGAGTTCATCATCGCCGAGCTCGACAACGAGGGATCGCCGTGGCGAGGGCGGATGGCTGAGGGAACCATCGCCGCGTTCCAGCGGCGGCTCGAATCGGCGCGCTTTCGCGTCGGACATCTGATCTGGGGGCGCCGGGCCGAGAATCCGGGCGCGCACAGGATCGATTGGAACGCCGCCCAGGTGACCGTCATCGACATTCACAATCTTCACGACCGCGCCAAGCGTTTCGTTACCGGCGTGGTCATCAAGAAGCTCTTCGAGCACAAGGAACGGCAGGGTCAGCGTCTTCCGCTCACCTTCTTGGTGCTCGACGAGCTCAATCGCTACGCTCCCAGAGACGGATGGAGCCCGATCAAGGAAGTGCTTCTGGACGTCGCCGAGCGAGGGCGATCACTGGGCATGATCCTCATAGGCGCGGAGCAGACGGCCAGCGAAGTCGAGCGGCGCGTTATCGCCAACTCGGCCTTCAGAGTAGTCGGCCGACTCGACACCGCCGAAGCCGAACGCTCCGAGTATGGATTCATGCCCGCGGTGACACGCGCGCGCGCCGCCATACTGAAGCCCGGATCGATGATCCTCCAGCAACCTCACGTGCCCATCCCCATGCAGATCCGTTTTCCGTTTCCCTCATGGGCAACGCGCGAGGAAGAGGTCCCGTCGGAGGACAACGAGGAAAAGGCCTTCGAAAGGTTCATCACGGACTGATGCGGTTTCTCCATACGGCCGACTGGCATGTCGGGCGGACCATTCGCGGTCGCTCGCGCGCCGAGGAGTTTGCAGCCGCGCTGGCCGCAGTGGTCGACGCGGCCGTCGAGGAATCGGTGGACGCGCTCTTGCTCGCCGGGGACATCCACGATCAGCGCTCGGTTTCCACGGAAGCCGATAGCCTGATCTTCGAGACGCTGATCAAGCTCAGCGAGAAAAGGATCCCGGTGATCGCCATTCCCGGCAACCACGATTCTCCCGGGCGGCTGGCCGCTCTCGCTCCCTTGCTCGCAAGAATTCAAACGACCGCGGTCCCCAAGGTGCTACATCCGGCGAAAGGCGGAGTGGTTGAGATCTCTTCCAGAGACGGACGAGAACGAGGGTTGATAGCGTGCGTTCCGTTCATCCCGCCGCGCCGCTTCTCGGATGCCGCCGGGGTCTTCGAAGACATAGCCGCCGGGTTCATCGATTTCGACGCCGGGATGGGCGCCATGATGAAGGCCTACGAAGACGCCTTCAGACCGAACGCCGTCAACATCCTCATGGCTCACATGTTCGTCTCGGGCTCCCAACCAGGCGGCAGCGAACGCGAGGTCACCCTGGGAAGCGATTACGCGGTCTCGCCCAGTCGCCTGCCGTCGACCGCTTCTTACATCGCGCTCGGCCACATTCACAGACCCCAAAGGGTCCTGGGCACGGGAGCCGAGGCTCGCTACAGCGGCTCGCTCTTGCAGCTCGACTTCGGGGAGCGGGGGCAAGACAAGTCCGTTGCCCTGGTGGAAGCGCGCGCCGGAAAACCTCCGAAGGTCAGCGAGCTCGCGATCGACGCCGGCAGGGCTTTGATCGACGTCTCAGGGACGATCGATGACCTCGAGCGACTCAAGGCTGAGGCGGGCAACTCCTATGTGCGCGTTAACCTCAGCATCGATCGCCCTACGCCGGGAATCGCGGACGACATCCGGCGCGCTCTACCCAATGCGCTCGATGTGCGATTGATCCTTCCTGAAAGAGCCGAAGAAGAAGCACCGCCGTCGCTTCGGGGACTCGACCCGAAGGAGCAGTTCATCGCTTACTACGGAGCCACCCACCAGTCCGCTCCCCCGTATGAGTTGGCGCGCGCGTTCGACGCCGTCTACGAGGACATAGCCGGTTAATGCGCCCCATCGTGCTGCGACTGAAGGGATTCACGTCCTTTCGAGAAGAGCAAGAGATCGATTTTCGGGAGCTTGATCTCTTCGTCTTGTGGGGGCCGACCGGGTCGGGCAAGAGCAGCTTGCTCGACGCCATGACTTACGCCCTCTACGGAGAAGTAGAGCGCGTGGGCAATCAGACCTCGCAGCTCATTAGCCAGGGACAACCGCGCATGGCCGTGACCCTCGACTTTTCGGTGGGCGGTCACAGCTTCAGAGTGACGCGCTCCGCCGAGATTCGCGATGGGCGCACGATCACGAAGGTGAGGCTCGAGCGCCTTCAGCACGGTGAATGGATAACGTTTGGACCAGACTCCGACAAGGTGGGGACCGTCAACAGAACCATCTCCGATCTGATCGGACTGGATTACGACGCGTTCACACGCTCGGTCATATTGCCCCAGGGCAAATTCGCCGAGCTCCTCGCAGGGGACGCGGCCAAACGCAGGGACATACTTACCGAGCTCCTCGGCCTCGAGCTCTTCAAGAAGATGGCGCAGAGATCTAACGATCTCGCCACAGATGCCCGCAAGTCCGCCGATGTCAAGCAGGAGCTCATCGACGACCTCTACGCGACCGTCGATGAGAATGCACTCAGAGTGGCGATTGCGTACTCGGCCATGACCTCAGCGCGCGCCAAGCTCGCCTCCGACATTCAGGACGAGCTCGGCGAGCTCCTGCGCAGGTGGACGGACGAGGTGAGCGCGACGCAAGACGCGGAGCGGTGCTCCCAGGAGCTCGCCGAGCTCGCGCGCGATTTCGAGTCGGCGTCGAATACGTTCGAGTGTCTCGCGGCCGAGGAGCGAGGGGCCACAGCCGCCCACGCGCGCGTCCGCCGGGATCTCGCGGCCGCCGAGAAGGCGTTCGGCGATGCTCGCTCCGGGCTCGAGAACGCGCAAGCCGCGTGGGGCCCGGTCGATCAGGTTGCGGCCTTGCGAGCGCAGGCAGCGCGCCTTACCGAGCGGCAAGCCGACCTTTCGCGGGCCGAAGACTCCCTCGCCCACGAGAAAGAGGAAGGGTCTCGGAAATCGGCTCATGTCGAGGCCGCAGCCGTGGCGCTCGCTCAAGCAGACAACGCGACTCTCGTCGCGACGCGAACGCTCACCGATCGCGAGCAACAGCACGAGAGCGCGCGCGTTCACGACGCTGCCGGCTCATTGGTGCTGGACCTGGAGACCGGTGATCCCTGCCCCGTGTGCGAGCGCCCGCTCAAATCCATCCCCGGGATAGATCCCCAAGAGCTCATCGCCGCCGCAAAGGGTCTCGATGAGGCCCGCCAAGTCGCGCGCGCGGCCCAGGAGGCCAGGAGCTCGGCCGTGACCGACCACGCCGTCGCCGTCAAGGATGTCGAGGCATCGCGCGCGTCGGCCGCACGGTGCACCGACGAATTGGTTCGCACGAAAGAGAAAGTCGCTGAGCTCGTCGAGCTGGTCGCCGCCGGCTTCGGCGGCAACATTCCGGATAGGCACGAGTCGGCCCTGAACGAGCGGCTCGCCGAGTTGAAGAAGCTCGCGGCCGAGGTGGATCGTCGCGTCGACCTACGCCAGGAGGCTCGCGACGCGCTGGCTCGGAGCGAGAAAGCCGAAGGCGCAATTCGCTCGCAGGTGGACCAGATCCGAGGCAGGCTCGAAGCAGCCCGACTGTCTGCGACCTTGGCCCGCATCAAGGACGCAGCTCCCGACATCGAGGTGCCGGATGTGTTGCCGGGCGCGCTTCCTATCGATGCTCCGAACCTGGCGGCCGTCAGCGCAGGGGCCGGGGTACACGTCGCCGCACTGATGGCAAAGCTCTCCGAGGTTGCCGATGCCCGGACGAGGGCGCGCGACGCGCTGGTCGACAAGGCCCGCGCTGCGATCCCTGAGGACCTCGGTATTCAGGGCGCCTCTTTCGACGAGTGGATCGAGTCGGCGAAGGCCGCTGGCCGGCGGGCGTTCACCGAAAAAGCGAGAGCCGAAGAGGCTGAGCGCTCCATGCGAGAGCAGCTCGAGGCGCGTGTGCGATACGAGAGAGAGGTCGTCGCTCATCGCAAAGAGCAGGCCGTGTATTCGGATCTCGGTCGAGAGCTCAGGAGCGACCACGTCGTCTCCTTCCTTCAAACAGAGGCGTTGAGGGTGCTCGCATCGGCGGCCAGCGCCCGGCTGGTCGACCTGTCGAGCACGAGGTACCGCTTGGTCTATGAGGAAGACAGGTTCTTTATCGTCGACGCGTGGAACGGGGACGAGCGCCGCAACGTCAAGACTCTGTCGGGCGGAGAGACTTTTCTCGCATCTCTTGCGTTGTCGCTTGCCCTGTCCGAGCAGATCCAGCTGCTCGCCGTCTCCGAGCGCAACCGCCTCGATAGTCTCTTTCTCGACGAAGGCTTCGGAAGCCTCGACGCCGAGTCTCTCGAGGAGGCCGTCGCGGCGATCGAACAGC
>JACDBF010000119.1 GCA_013695055.1 Actinomycetota bacterium | reverse complement strand
GAGGAGGAACCCGCGCGACTCGGCTTTGATGCTGTTCCCTGGGCGGAGCTCAAGACAATGTCTCCGCAGGAATACGGCGACCGTGTTCGAAAGCGAGTTGATGACGCCAAGGCGTTTCTGTCTTTCGATGTCGACTTCGTCGATCCCGCCTTCGCCCCCGGGACCGGAACTCCAGAAGTGGGGGGCCCGACCAGCGCCCAGGCACTCGACTACCTCACGGCTCTGACCGGCATCGATTTCTGCGGGTTCGACTGCGTCGAGGTCTCTCCCCCTTACGATCCCGCGGGAATCACGGCATGGCTGGCAGCGAGTGTCTGCCAGGAGATGCTGGCTCTCAAGGCGCTCTCCGTCGGTCGGAGCTGACGGTCGACGGATCCCGCCGGCTGCCATTGCTCGGAATCTCTGTCGCGG
This sequence comes from Actinomycetota bacterium, assembly GCA_013695055.1. Lineage (GTDB taxonomy): Bacteria > Actinomycetota > CADDZG01 > CADDZG01 > WHSQ01 > JACDBF01. The sequence continues at coordinate 12,828 of JACDBF010000119.1, read as the reverse complement.
GCTCCTGCTGCAGCGCGACGAGCCGGTCGGCGCCGGGCCGGCCACTCCTCAGAAGCTAGCGTCGGGCGAGTCGCCGTCTTCGCATCGGCCGGTTAGCCGATACCGCGACTGCAATGTTGGTTTCGTGACTCGGTTCGTTCTCGCCACGGCCAGCGGGGGTCGTCGAGCTCCCCGGCGGAACCCATGCCCTCGAGGGCATGGGTTCCGCACCTGAGACGTTGGCCTATCGGAGGCGCGTCTGCGGCACTCCGACCGAGAAGTTGAACGGCAATGAAACCAGTCCCTGCAGTGATTCAGCCATAGTCATCTGCTAAGGGCTCTGGACTCCCGCCGAACCCACCACCGGAAGTATCGACCCGCCTCGTCAGTGGCAGCCGCGCACAGCGGTGACAAGCGGGATCGTCCCTTCCGGAACGAGAGTGAAGGGTGCATTTATCCGGTTCCCGCCTCTGAGCTGGGCTTTTGGGAACTGAGTCCCGAGAGTCGCCATGGAGCTCGGGAATCGGGAGCTCGGTCTGGTTGGCACTTAACTGCCAAGAGAAGTAGTCGGCTAAAGGATCAAGTTAGGGTTGAGAGTCACTCCATGAGCGGCTCCACCGCCCGGTGTGCTCACGTCGGGAGGGGCGGCGGCATTCATTGGCTGACACGCAAAGTCCCAGCTCAGGGGGGTAACCCAATAAATGCACCCTTCAGGTCTCCGCGCTTGGCTTCGCGCGCCGCTCTCGCGGTGCCTTCACTCCGCGGGATGCGCGTACCAGGTCTTGTGGACGATGCGCCAAGCTCCGTCGATCAGGAGCATGGACAGATCGTCGCTGTACGACTGGCCAGCGTACCGCGAACCAAGCCTAACCAAGGCGGTGTCGCCCTCGAACGAGAGGCCATCGATCCGCCACCAGTAGCCCCCCGAGTCTGCTGCCCCATCCTTGCACTCGCCGACGAACTCGTCGAGTGTTAGCCATTCCAGCTCTCCCCGGTAGTTGCCGACGATGCAGGCCCGCGGGTGAAACGCATGGGCGAGCTTCGCCTCGTCGCCCGCCATCATCCCCTCGTAATAGGCGAGCACCACCTCCGTCACCGCCGCGATGTCCGACTCGTTCGTCCGATCGCTCAACTCGCTCATGTACACGCCTCTTCCTCCATAGGAGGGCTAGCCTACAATCGTTCCTTCTTGCAGCGCCGGACTCCGAGGACGCCAGGTGCCTTGTGTACGCAGCCGGGCACATCGTAGCGAAGCAACCGGTTACGTCGGTCGCCTTTCTCCGGGCCGCCGAGAGGAGCGGGCGGTTCGAGCGGGCCACCAAGTGATCAGTAGGCTCCGAAGCTCGGGACTGGCTCCTCGAGGCCTGGGCGTTGACGTCACTCCATCACCAAGGAACCTTTTCCTAGGGGATGGTGTAGAGGCACTGTGAGTATTCGATTGCTAGTCGCGCTGCTGTGCTTGGGTCTCGCCGCATGTGTGTCGGGCCCAACCGAGGTCGCCGGGAAACGACCTCCTGTTTCGCCGCGCTCACCATCCAAGCAAACGGCGCTTCCGGTCGAGGTGGCCGACAGGAAAGTCGCTTTCATGGTGGGCAACAGGCTTTTCGTTGCCCGAGCAGATGGGCGCGAGAGAGCCCTCGTCGCGCGCGTCCCGCACGCGTATAGCGGCCCCTACTGGTCCACGAGTGCACAGCATTTTCTGGTTCGCGCAGAGTCTAAGAAGGGAGGGTACATCTACGTCGTGAGTCGAGACGGTTCCACCGTGACTAATGTGAGCAAAGCAGCCGGCTCCAGATACGACGCCATGGCTTCCTGGTCTCCAGACGGGAGGTACATAGTCTTCTCCTCACGTCCACCAAATGAGAACGTCGCGCAGATCTATGTCATGGACTCGGATGGAAGCGACGTCCGCCAACTCACCCATGGAGATTTCGAGGCCCAATATCCGGCATGGTCTCCTGACGGAACCCGCATAGCATTCACCGGGTACGACGGGAATTTCGAGATCTATGCAATGAGCAGCGATGGGACCGAGCTCGCCCGCCTCACGAAGACGATGGACCAAGAGAACTGGCCCACCTGGTCCCCCGATAGTCGCGAAATCGCTTTTTACTCAGACGGTGTCGATGGGGCCGGGATATGGGTAATGGAGGCGGACGGCTCCAACCGCCGACGGGTGACGGATCCTGAAGTAAGCAGTTCGGCGGGCGAACCAAATTGGTCACCCTCAGGCCCTTGGATTGCTTTCAACTGCGCGATCCCTCCCCCCTCCAAGATCTGCGCCATCCGCAGTGACGGCTCAGGCTACGTAGAGCTCTTCAGCCATGCCGGTTTTCCATTCTGGATGGACTGATGGCCTGAGAGGAAAAGCCGAGTCGTAGTCATGATGCTTAGGCACTATCGGGCCGTGCTTGTCGCGGGGCACCGACGTCATCTTTGGTGGCGGCGGCCTGAATGACTTTTTCGGCGGTGGCGATGGGGTCGACCGCCTGGAAGGTGGATCAAACCTCGGCGAGGGCCACGACTACTTTACCGGCGGCTTCGGCAACGACGTGACAAACGGCAACGGTGGCCCAGGTGATTACTTCGACGGGTGGAAAGAGGCTGGTATGGGTGACGACACCATGACCGGCGGTAGCGGTGATGACGACCGTGCGAGCCGAATGCCTCGACTGGCTGTTGATTCACGGGCGATGGCCACCTCCACAGGGTGCTGCGTACCTACGCCAATCACTACAACCAGCAGAGGCCGCATCGAGGGCTGGACCTGAAGGCTCCCGAGACCGCACCCACGAGGTCACCCGAGGTATCGGCTTGCTCAAGTATCCGTCGCCGCGATCGCCTGGGTGGTCTCATCCATCAATACTGAGTGGCAGCATGACCAGGCACGATGCCTTTTCCGCACCCTTCAGCCTTCGTGTGACAACGTCCGTTCCCGTGCTTCGGTCGTGACATCCCAAGGGCAATGACGCACAATAAGCGTGTGATCGCTCAGGCCGTATGCTCCGTGCTGATCGGGCGGGGCGAGCAGCTCGACCGGCTGGAGGACGCGCTGCTGGCGGCCAACAGGGGGCAGAGCCACTTTGTCGTCCTCGCGGGCGAGGCGGGTATAGGCAAGACGCGCCTCGCCAAAGAGTTGGAAAAGCGCGCCCACAAGCTCGGGTGCACCGTGCTGTCGGGCGGGTGCAGCGAAGCGGAGCTGGCGTTGCCCTATCTTCCCCTTCTCGAGGCTCTGGGCAACTACCTCTCGATCGAAGATGCAGACGTTCTTGCGGCCGAGCTCGGCTCTGCCCGCCCGGAGCTCGCACAGCTCTTTCCCCAGCTCGGCTCTACATCGGTCTCGACAACCACCGACCCGGTCCAGATGAAGCTACGTCTTTTCGAATCAATGATCACCTTGCTTTCGATCCCAGCACGGCGAAGCTGTGTCTTGCTCGTGATCGAGGACATCCACTGGGCCGACGCGTCGACGCGCGAGCTGCTCGATTATCTCGCTCGCAGACTGAAGACCCTGCGGATCATGGTCCTTGCGACTTACCGCAGCGATGAGCTGCACCGGGGTCATCCGCTGCTTCCGACCGTTCAGGGATGGCGACGCGCCGGCTTAACAGACGTCATCGAGCTTCGGGAGATGTCTGTGGTGGATGTGCGCGACGCGATCTCGGCCATTTTTGACACCACTGACTTGAGCGAGGAATTCGGCAGCTTCATGCACGATCGCACGGAAGGCAACCCCTTTGTCCTCGAGGAGATGCTCAAGGAGGCACTGGATCGCGGTGACATCTTCCGCAGCGATGCCGGCTGGCAGCGCAGAGAGCTCGACGACCTTCGCATACCCGAGACGGTCAGCGACACGATCCTCCTGCGCGTGCAGCGACTCGACCCGGCCGAGATAAGGGTGCTGCAGGCTGCCAGCGTGCTGGGACGGAGCTTCGATTACTCGACACTTATCGCCGTCGCTGAAGCCGACGAGACGGCCGTGCAGCGCTTGCTGGAGGCGGCGACGCGCGAGCAGCTCCTCGAAGAGGATCGGAGCGCCCCCAACAGGTACCGTTTCCGCCATGCCCTGACTCAGGAAGCCATCTATGCGGAGACGGTGCTTCCACGCCGTCGCCAGATTCACTCCGACGCGGCGGACTTCTTGGCAGCGCAACCCTCCGCCTGGCCGGTCGACATCGCGCTGCATCTCCTCGCAGCGGGGAGGTACGAGGAGGCTGTGCCCGTGTGTGTCGAGGGAGCACGGCAAGCGGAACGAACACACTCGTACGGCGATGCGGTCAAGCTCTACGAGCGCGCGCTGGAGCACGTCTCTGACCCAAAGCAGAGAGCGGAGTTGCTGTGCAGGACCGGCCACGCGCTGTGGCAGGACAATCAACCCACGAAAGCTGAGAAGTACTTCGAGGAGGGCATCCCTGCGCTCGAGTCGGCGGGTGACGAGCAACTCCTCGGCCGGTATCTCCTCACGCGCGGGCGATGCCGCTGGGAGCGCTCGCGCCCAGATCTCGCCGCCGCCGATTACGAGCGCGCCCGCAAGCTGCTCGAGAAACGGCCGAACGCGGATCTCGCCGTCGCTTATCTCCGCATCGCCGGCCTGCACATCTTCGAACTCGATGGTCACAAAGGGCTCAGGGTGGCCGAGAAGGCGGTGACGACCGCGGAAGAGGTCGGGGCGCGCGATGCGTACGCGTGGGCTCTGGGCTTTCTAGGCCTCGCCCAGCTGGACGCCGGCGACATCGCCCATGGGTTGGACAGTCTCGATCGGAGCTATGAAGTTGCGCTTGCGAGCGGCTATGCGTGGATCGCCACGAACACGGCGTGGAACGACGTGTGGGTGCGCGTCTACCTGATGCTGCCGGAGATAGAGGAGCGCCTGCAGCGGCTGAAGACGGATGTGCCGGGAAACTTCTTCACCGGGTCCAACATGCTCGCTGCGAGCTACGTCTTCAACGCGTTGGGCGAGCCCTTTCAAGCCCTCGAGGTCGCGCGCAACTCGCTGCGGCTGTTCGAGGAGCTGAACGCCGGCAAATACGTGTGGCGCAGCCGGCTGCTGGTGGCGGAGGCTCTCCTCGAGCTCGGCAGGATCGAGGAGGCGGGCCACCATCTTCCCGAGATCGCGACACGAGCCGAGGTACAGGACATCGTCTACGACTCCTACCCTCGGCTTCGCTATCACCTTGCGGTCGGTGATGCAGACAAATTGACGGAAGCCGCCCGGTCGATCCTCGACAACACCGGCGCGCTGCGGCTTTACCGCGTGACCCTTGCGCTGGGAGTTGAGGGATTCCTGCAAGCCGGCCTGCTCGACGAGGCAAAGCGGCTGATCCATTCGGGTTCGACGCTTGAGACGAAGGTCGGAGCACCGTTCCTCGAGCAGGCGCGCGGCCGCATCCGGCTGGTCGAGGGCGATGCCGAGGAGGCGAGATCGTTGTTCGAGTCGGCTGCGGCCGGCTTCGCGGCGTCTCGTTACAAGCTGTACGAGCTGAGGACGAGGGTGCTCCTCGCCGAGGCTCTTGCCGGAGCTGGCGACGAATCAGCGGCGGCGAACGAGCTTGTCTCAGTGGTCGATGAGGCTCGGGCGCGCGGCGCGCGGCTAGTAGAGAGCGAGGTCATGAGCACCGCGCAAGGGCTCGGACTCGAGCTCGACATAGACGAAGACGAAACAGCGGATGGCGAGGAGTCAGACGAGGTCAGCCTCGATGCCGGTGAGCGCCTCGTCACGGTGATGTTCGCGGACGTGCGCGGCTACACCGCGATGACCGCGTCTCATGCGCCTCAGGACATGGCGGAGCGCATCGCGACCTTGCAGAGATGGGCGAAGAACGAGGTTGAGCGCCACTATGGCCTCGTCGACAAGTTTGCGGGGGATGCGGTGATGGCGACCTTCAATGCATCGGGTGCTCGTGTGGACCATTGCGAGCACGCGATGGAGGCCGCGGCCGCGCTCCAAGACAAAGCCGCCCTCAGGGATCTCCGGCTCGGCGTCGGCATCGCGGTCGGTCCCGCGATCGTGGGCCGATTCGTCCCCGACGGCAACGTGAGCGTGCTGGGCGAGACGACCAATCTGGCGGCGCGACTCCAGGCGCAGGCGAGGGAGGGTGAGATCATCCTCAGCGCCGATGCCTACAAACGCCTCGGCGCCTGGCTTGCGCAGAGAGATCTGCAGCCATCGAGCGAGCAACTGTCTCTCAAGGGCTTCGACCATCCGGTTGAGGTGTACAGGGTCGAGAGGGCCACGACCTCCGGGGATGCCCCTCGATCGAGCTAACGACCACCCTCGTGGATGGATCGTCGGACTCATACAGATCGGTCACCCTCCCCCGAAGTACGAGGCGCGGTCGGAAGTGGGATAAAGGGAGGATGGACGCGCGCACGGTGGCTGCTTGGGGATGCAGAATACGAAGCCGACCGCTACCGGGACGAGGCGCCGGTCGAATTCGTCCACGACCTTGTGGCCGCCGCCCAGGATGCCGGTCTCATCGCGGCCACAGGCCTTTACATCGGTTGCGGGAACGGTCGGAACTATCTCCCGTTGGTGGCCGCTGGGCTGGATTTACTCGGCCTGGATGTGTCGGCGACTGCGTTGGAGCAACTCGGTCGCCGCGCCCCCGAACGACGTGGGCACCTGGTCCATGGAGACTTGTCGGCGCTTCCGGATCGACTCCGGTTTCCCCTCGTGATCGGCATCCAGGTGTTCCAACATGGAGATCGGGCTACGGCGCATTCCCACTTCTGCTCGGCGCAGGAACGTGTCTCGCCGGGCGGCCTGTTCTGCGTTCGCGTGAACGCCGTGGGAACCGATGTCGCTCCTTGCCACGACGTCACCGAGCGACATCGAGATGGGGGATTCACCGTCCGGTATCTGGAAGGGCCCAAAGCGGGGCTCGACGTCCACTTCTTCAGCGCTTCTGAGTTGAACGGAGTGTTTGGGAGCGCTTTCGAACCCGTCCTTCCGTTGCGACGACATGATACGTCGCGGACCATGCCGAACACGGGCCGGTGGTCCCAGTGGGAAGCGATCTGGCGGCGTAAGGACTGAGGCGAAGTGAGCAGTTGTGGTCGTCGGTTGCCGCGCCCCTCCGCCGCCGACGGTTGTCTCGGTGTCGGCCTTTGGCTAGGCGATCACCACGACCTCCTGGAGACGAGTCTCCACCTTTGGATCGAGGTCGCCGGCTTCGATCCGCATCGGCGATCAGCGCGTCGGCGACGGTCTTCGGGCCATTGACCAGCTCCTCGCGTCCGAGCGCGCCAACGAGAGCGGGGGCATGTGGAAAACCTGGCAGAAAACCATTCCAGAGTCGCTTCAACCCGCCCGTGAATTGTAGTCGCGGCCGGGTTCCGTTCGAAAGAAAGGGGAGAGGTGGTCGAGTGCGAGGAGAAGACGCGCCCAATTGGACTGTGCGACCCGTCTTGAGACCGAATTAGGCGGCGAGCATCGGGCCGGCCCGTTGACTAGCCTCGAGAAGTGCTAGGGAATTGACCATGATGGCGTAGCCGATCAGATTCAAGAGCTGGCGATTGTGCCCGACGCTGTGAGCTTTGGGGCTCTCTGTCTTCCTCACCGCTGCCGCGTTGCGTACAGAGGTCGCGTCGGCGACAGACGATCTCGCTCTCGTGCACGGCACAGGCTTGCGCTCGTGCTCGCGGGCATGCATGGCTTCCTGGCTGTGTGTGCACCAATCACCTTGATCCGAGAGGAGAAGTAGCAGAACCATGCCGGCCGAAATCAATGACCACTTGATCCCGATCAAGCGTGCTCACACAAGCACCCTCTCGTGGCCGTGCGCGCAGATTCCCGCGGCCGAGGTTGGGGAGTCCTACTGGCCGCTTCCGTAGAGGTTCTGATGGACGCTGGCACAGGTCAGTTGCTCAGAGAGCGTTCGTTCTCTCGCAGGCGGCGACACACTTCCTCGAGCATCTTGAGCGGCATGCTCGGATGGCTCTTCAAAACGCTCCTGAAGTTCCACGTCGTTATGGCGAAGGTGTTGACCGGCGTCGCGGCGACGATAGAGGCGGTGCGCGGCCCCCCGTCCAGCAGGGCAATCTCGCCGAAGAAAGCCCCAGGGCCCAGGCGGCGGCGGGTGCGACCTCCCACCAACACCTTGACCTCGCCCGTCGTGACGATGTGAAGGCCGACTCCGGTCTTTCCTTCGTCGCAGATCACGCGCCCGGCCTCGAACTCGACCTCCTTACCCGAGGCGGCTATCTGCTTGAGCTCCTGGGGCGTACAAGCGGAAAAGATCGGCACAGCCTTAATGAGGTCGATCATGTGATCGTTCGACTGCTTCCTACGAGGCATTTCGCTCCCATCGCCTGAGCGGATCATCGCCGCCATCATGCGATAGAGGCTAGCGCAAAACCCCCCCACTCGCCGGTATCCACCCATGTAAAGCTCGGCACCTGCGGAGTCCTGATTAGTCAAGTCGTCATCGGCCCTCTCAGAGCGACGAGGCTTGCGGCTAGGGTGGCTGCGCACAAGCGCAGGAGGGGGAGCCGCACAGCGGAGCACCTGGAAACATCACAAGCCACAGGGACCTCGGATCTCCGCTGCTGCGGAGGCCGGGGAATGCTGCCCTCGTGTCCTTGACATGAATGCCAGGCACCGTCTACGTGGAGGCGTCTACAAACAAAGACACCAGGTACGCAGCATGAGTCAACGTCGGCCACCGTTAGTTGCCTCGCGGACTGCACCCGGGCTCCCGAAGATGGTGCGTGCCTTGCGGCAAGGGCTGGGAGCAGCGTCGCGGTCACCAAGGCGATGAGGCAATGCAGGCCGTTGCCCGTCTAACCGCCGGCAGCTTGCATCTCTCCCAAGTAATCGTCCACCTCACTTAGCAGAGGTACTGCGCCCAGGCTCTCGAAGAGGGCTCGGGCTCTGTTGAGGGGGTCCATTGCAGCACTTCCGTCACCCAGAGCTATCAGGCAACGGGCCAGGCCTAGATGTGCCTGAGCCTCCTCCAAGACGTAGCCATAGTCGGCCCAACGCTGAGTTGCTCGGTGATAAAGTTCGCAAGCTTCCTCGATCTCCCCTTTGGCCTCCGTAACGATGGCCTTGGCCGTGAGCGCGCTATGCCGATCGCGCGCGCTGAAGACATCACGCTCTGCAACCAAGAGCTCAATTGCTGACTCAAGCTGTCGACTGGCCACCAGAGCACGAATGATGTCCGGAAGATGGCGCGCCCGCCACCCGGGCGAGTCCTCAGTAGACTGCGCGAACTCACGTCCCAGTTCACAAACGCCAGCGGAGTCACCGATGCCGGCGCGGACAACGGCGGCAACCCTAAGGGCCGGGACCAGTACCTGGAGATCGCCGATGTCTCTTGCGAGCACCATGTAGCGTGGCTCCAAAGCGGCGGCTTCACTTGATTTGCTTCGTAGGGCGATAACGTGAGCCTTGCACGGAAGGACTATGGCCGTCATCTGAGCTGCGCCGCTCAACTTGGCCTGGGCAACTACCTCGCCGGCATCCGCGAGCAGGCGGTCCCATTCTCCCAGGTCGAAACGCATCCAGGTAGCCTCTGCCTTGAGCCAAGTCGTGTCCTCAAAGGCTCCGCGGCTCAGGCCATATTTGATCCCCGCTTCATGAACTTCCAAGGCAGGCCGAGGACCTTCGTCGAAATACGTTTGGCACCCCAGGTAGCTGTACGTGGCCATCGCGTCGGAGCTTTTTCCCTGTCTTAGAGTCATGTCTAGGCTCTCCCGCAGATCTGCTAGCCCACCCATGTCTCCCAACTCACAGCGGGCTCCCCCTCGGCTAGCTAGCGACCAAGCGATCTCTCGGTCAGCTTTTAGCTGCTCGGCCAACGCCAGCGCCTTGTGCGACCACTCCAGCGCATCTTCAAACCGGCCCGCGAAGGCATGCTTGTCGGCGGCGTTGGCATAGGCACCGGCGAGCTCGGGCCCAGGAGGCTGTTGTTCGAGCACTTCGAGCGCCTCAGACAGTTGTGTAGCAAACTGTTTTGTGGCTCCCCGAGTCCAAGCGACCGCCGCTAGTTTCAGCTTCGCCTCACCAACACCGATCATGTTGCCGTGACGCTGAAACTCGTCCAATGCTTCGCCTAAGGCTGGCAGTGCTTCCTCGTACCTATTCAGCATCCGCGCCGCTTGCCCTGCCTGGATCAGCACCTTGCCACGATCATCGTGTCCAGGAGGCATGTAGCGCAGAGCGCGCTGAAAGTAGGAGTGTGCGCGCGGTATGTCAAGATCTAGCGCACGATCCCCGGCCATGACCAGGAACCGGCAGGAGAAGGCCTCCAATCGCTCAACGTCGTGGTGGCGTCCGGAGGCCGTGGTCAGGTCCAACGCCTCACTGTAGTGATGGACGAGCACTTCGGCGTGATCGGCAACTCGATCTCCGGCGCTCTCTTGTAACCACTTCGCCACGGCCTCGTGCTTGCCGGCGCGCGCGGTTCTCGGTATCTGGCCGTAGGCAACATCGCGGACCAGCGCATGCCAGAAGGAATACTCCTGCTGTCCCTCCATGGAGGAGCTGCGGGCAGGACGGACGAGCTCTTTGCGGGCGAGCTCGTGCAGACCATCTCTGACCGCTCGATCATCCCGGTCGCCGAGTGCAGTTACCGCTCCCGACCAAAACACCTTGCCCACCACCGAAGCGTCGTGAAGTAGCGCCTTGCGCTCTGAAGAAAGGGTGTCTAGACGAGCCGCGATGAGGGCGTGGACGTTGTCCGGCATGACGATGTCGGCCTTGGGATCGATGGTAAGGATGCGGCCCTTTTTGTGAAGCACGCCCCGGTCAGACAGCATCCTGATGAACTCTTCTGCATAAAGGGGGTTTCCTCCCGCTCGCTCCAGCAGGGCTGAATGGACCTCAGCCGGAAGCACGGCCTGGGACAACAGCGCGGAGATAAGCTGGGCGGTCTCTGAGTCAGACAGACACGACAGCGCGATGGTCGTGGAGTTGCGCTTGCCCCCGCCCCAGCCTGGATGGCTTTCATAGAGCTCGGGCCGTGCGGTACAGACGACCAGAAGGGCAACGCCGGTAGACCACTCGACGAGATGGTCTATGAACCCCAGCATGGCTGCATCTGCCCAATGGAGGTCCTCGAACACCAGGACGAGCGGATTACGAGAGGCGATTGCCTCTAGAAAACGCCTCCACGCGGTGTAGGACTCCTCTTTGTCAGCTCCGCCTCCGACCTGTTGGGTCTTGGCACCGACCAGGGATGCAAGACGGGCGCCGAACCAGGTACGTTCAGCGGTATCCTCGACCACTGCCTCAACCGCCACCCCAAGCTTGTCAGCTGCGGTCTCGGGGCTGTCTGACTCCAAGATGCCTGCCTGGGCTTTTACGATCTCTCCCAGGGCCCAAAAGGTGATGCCTTCTCCATAAGGAAGAGATCGTCCCTGCCGCCAGTAGACGAGGTCGTCCTGATCATCTATGAACGAGGAGAACTCGGCCAGCAGTCTGGTCTTTCCCACGCCGGGCTCACCCACAACGGTCACGAGTTGCAACGACGATTCACGAAGAGTGCGCTGATAGGTCGTCTTGAGTATCGTTAGGTCAATGGCCCGGCCAATGAAAGGGGTCTTGGGGGTGATGTCCACATCGACCCCGAAGCGGCTGCGGGCAGACACCGCCCTCCACACCGGGATGGGCTCAGGCTTGCCCTTTAGGGTCACAGGGTCTAAGGGCTCATAGGAGATGAAGTCCCTGGTCGAGCGGTAGGTGATTTCCCCCACCGCGACGCCACCTACCGGGGCAATTCCCTGGAGTCGCGAGGCAGTGTTGACGACATCTCCGGTGACCATGGCTTCTCCGGCCCCAGGTCTGGCACCGAGGGCCACCAATCCCTCTCCGGTGTTGACCGCTGCCCGGATGGAGAGATCGACATCTGCAGTGGCTTCGTTTAGCTCCTCGATCGCCTCGGTGATTCTCAAAGCCGCTCGGACCGCTCGTTCGGCGTCGTCCTCATGGGCGAAGGGTGCTCCGAAGACGGCCATGACGGCATCGCCGATGAACTTCTCGACTGTGCCACCGAAGCGTTCGATCTCGGACTTGAGCAGGCGATGGTAGGGAGTCAGAGCCGCCCGCACGTCCTCTGGGTCGGCGCCATGGGAGCGAGCAGTGAAGCCCACCAGGTCGACGAAAAGGACAGACACGACCTTGCGCTCCTCGGCCTGGGGGGTGGGTGCTGCGCTAAGCGGAGTGGCGCACTCAGAACAGAACTTTGCCTTGTCCGAGTTGTCGTTGCCACAGTTGGGGCACAGAGCCATCGATACCCCTTATCGCCTTCCTGCCATAGTCGGGCGTTGAGCCTATCCGAGAGGTCGAGCCGGTTAGTCGAGCCGCGCGGAGCGGGTGTACCACGTCGAGTGACCGGGGGAAGTTGCGCGACTCTTCACACGCTCGAATCAGCCGGCAGGTCTGCGACCCGACAGCGCAAGTAGCTGTTCGACGGCAGGAGCTGCGAGAAGCCGCGATGCGCGCTCGGGCGTCAGCGTGCCGGCGAACGTCTCGATCAAATGGCCTGCCTCCTCGTAGGCGGTGGCGGCAGCTCATCAGCTGGATGGTGGCTGGAGCCTGAAGGGTGCACAAACTCAGTTCCGTCATGCCGCAGCCTCATAGTATTCGTGCAGCAGCCCGCCAAGTCGATCTCGCCGACGAACCCTTGCGTTAACGGGAAGCGTCGTCCTCTCGAACTCTTCCTGCTCCGGTGCTTGAAGTCGCAGCGCACGGTGAGGTCGCTGTCGGTTGTAATGGTGAATGTAGATCTTAAGGACGTTCTCGAGATGGCGCCGGGAGAAGATGAGCAGCCAGTCCAGGCATTCCGTCCTCACGGTTCGGATCCAGCGCTCGCAGAAAGCATTGGCACGAGGCGCCCTGACCGGGGT
>JACDBF010000111.1 GCA_013695055.1 Actinomycetota bacterium | reverse complement strand
CCAGCTCGAGGCGCGTGGCCGCGTCCGAGGGGGGGTAGGGGCCGAGCAGCGAGGGCGCATCCAGCTCGGGGTAGGTAGCCAGCAGCAGCGCGCGCTGGTTCGGGAAGTAGCGATAAGCGGTGGTGCGGGCAATCGCCGCGCGCCCGGCGGCCTGCTCGACGGTCGGCGTCACGCCGTCGGCCAACAGGACGAGGGCGGCCTCTACAAGAGCCCCCCGCGTGCGCGCTTTCTGGTGCCTCCGCCCCTTCAGCTCATATGGGATTGACATGTCCATCATGGTACCGTAGTCTTATGGGATTGTAGTCCCATTTAGGGTTGAGAGACAGGGGAGAAAGCATGACGGACACTGCGGCGATCATCCGGGCCGAAGGGGAGGGCGAGCGTCTCTGGTTCTACGGCGGGGGCGTGTTCACGATCAAAGCGAGCGCCGCCGAGACGGGGGGCTCGTTCTTCATGTTCGAAGACACCATGGCGCAGGGCAAGATGACGCCGTTGCACCTTCATCCTGACGAGGAGGAGGCCGTCTACGTCATCGAGGGCGAGCTGTTGGTGCATGTCGGCGGCGAGAACCATCCCCTGGGCGCCGGTGGCCTCTGCGTGGCGCCGAGAGGAGTGCCGCACGCTCTTCTCGTGACCTCGAAGATCGCTCGCGTGCTCGCGATGCTGGCGCCGGGAAGGGCCGAGGCCTTCTACCGGGGGGCGAGCGAGCCGGCAACCGCAGATACCGACGTCTTCGGACCGGTCGACTTCGACCGGCTCCGACTGTCGGCTGAGCGCAACGGCGGCATCGAGATCCTGGGCCCACCTCCGTTCGACATGTCTCAGATCGGCAGTGCCGTCGCGACGGGGGCCTGATCGAACGAAAAGGTCGACGCAGCGGGTCGACGCTCGACTCTCGGCCAGCTACACACGAGCATCTTCGATTATCTGACTTGCCCAGTCGACGAATCGGTCAGCCCTTTTCACCGCATCAGAGGCTTCTCTGGCACTGGCCCGCCTCGATTCATATTCGACGACATTCTTCTTGGCAAGAAGCATCCTTAGTTGCCTTACGTTTTGGGTGAGCTCTCTCGACTTCCCGCCGATCTCTTGGAGGAGGTCCGCGGCGCCCCGGTGGTCTGGATCTGCCGAGCGGCGTCCGGCGAAGGCTACGCACACCGCATCGGTCGCGCTGATCACGGCATGAACGGCATTCAACATGGCTGCATCGTTGCGCGAACCTTTCATCGCAGCCGCCGCCTCTGCGGAGAACTGCTCAGCTTTGGCAAGGTAAAGGCGAGCTTCGGAGCGCGGGCTCTCCACCGCTTTCCTTCGCGCGGGCATGTTCAAATTGCCTTACCGGATCGGATGAGAGGGAGACCCTCTTCCTCGATCCGTTTCCAGATGCCGGTTCTTGGCTTCCGCTTCCGAGCATTGATGAGAGGGCTAACGTGATTGCCAAACTGCCGCCGGGCAGCGTCCGAGAGATCGTCCAGCGCCTTCTCGACTTCACTCGCATCAGCGCCCGCGCAAGTTACAGCGAGGTCGATGTCGCTGGAGGGGGTGGACTCTCCCCGCACGATGCTCCCGAACAGTGTCGCCCACTCGACCTTGTCGGTACGGGCCAGCACTTCGTCCCGCAGGAAGGACGCCAGTTCCTCCCTGATGCCGGCTTCAGCTCGGTAAAGATCCGCGATCTGATCGGCGAAGAAATGATTGCGGTTCAGCTCGTACGCGTCGCCCGCCGGCCTCCTGCTGGCTGTAACCAATCCTGTCTCCACCAGGACAGCCAACGCTCTTAGGGCAGTGGGGTGGGTTACTCCGGCCCGCCTGGCGAGCTCTCGCCCGCTCGCCGGAAGACCTTCCGGCAGGCGGTAGAGGGCCCGCAGGATCCGGATATGGCTGCGATTGAGAAAGATGTCATCGAGCGGTGAGTCAAAACGCATGGATATATTCCTTGCAGGCGGTAAGGAAACGTACCATATGGAAAGGATACTTACCGCAAGTGTCGTCGGAATCAATCACCGGGAGGCAGGTACTGTTTGCGACCAATTGCCAGCGCTCAAGTCTCTTCCCGCGTCTTCCGTGAAGGGAGCGATCGTCGAGGTAGATGACCGAATCCTTGCTTCTCGGAACTCTGTCGGATGCGAACGCCGCCAAGATGTCG
>JACDBF010000090.1 GCA_013695055.1 Actinomycetota bacterium | reverse complement strand
CGTGTTGGCCCGCACCCAGTCGACGATGGTCTTCGTCGTGGCCCCGGGAGTGAATATCTCCTTTATGCCCGCTTCCTTGAGCTTGGGAATGTCCGAGTCGGGGACGATGCCGCCTCCGAAAACGACGATATCGTCGCCCCCTTGCTCGGCAAGCAGATCGACGACCTTCGGAAAGAGCGTCATATGCGCGCCCGACAAGCACGACAGGCCGACCGCGTCGACATCTTCCTGTATGGCGGCCGAGGCGATCTGAGCGGGGGTCTGATGGAGGCCCGTGTAGATGACCTCCATTCCGGCGTCACGCAGAGCTCTCGCCACGACCTTTATCCCGCGATCGTGGCCGTCGAGGCCCGGCTTGGCGACCAGAATGCGCGGGCGTGAAGATGACAAGACGGATCTCTCCTTGTTTACGCTGCACGCTTGCGCCCGGCCGGCCAAACGTCATCCCGCCCAAGGATGCGATCGAGTTGTTGCTACCGTTGGGCCCAACCGGGCCGACATTAGCAGGTCACTCACCGGTGCCCCGCTCGATGCATCGTGCACGACCGCCAACATCGGGAGCCTTGGAAAGATGACACGGGAAGATGCAGAGCCGCCTCGCGAGCGAGATGCTTTGCACTACGACCGCGCGTCCGCGCTCCGGCGCAGGCGACGAGGTCGTCTGCTGTCGGCGGCCGCAATCGGAGTGGCGGCCACGGCCCTGATCGCCGTCCCGGCCCTGATGGGTGCGGACGACAAGGCGCCCGCGCAGAGCGAGCGGGCGAAACCCACGGCCGCTTGTGAATCGAACGCGCCGCAGCCCGCAAATCCCCAAAGCTATGCCCGGCCCCAGCAAGTTCTCGAGCCCGGCGTCGACTACGGAGCCGTCCTGCGGACTTCGTGCGGGGACCTCACCATCGACTTGCTCGAGAGCTCTCCAGTGGCCGTGAACAACTTCATCTTCCTGGCCCGCGAGGGTTTCTATGACGGGCTCGTCTTCCACCGGATAGTCGAGCAGTTCATCATTGAGACGGGGGATCCCGACGGCCTGCTCGGTCACCCGCCCGATGGGCCGGGCTACACCATCCCTGATTCCTCGGAGTTCCCGAGCGGGGGGCGAAAGTACGTCTTTGGGGTGGTCGCCATGGCGAACACCGGGCAGCCCGACACCGCCGGCAGCCGCTTCTTCATCGTGATTCACGAAGAGGAGCCTGCCGGCCTGGACCCCCTCTATTCAATCTTTGGACGGATAGACGAGTCCTCGGAGGAGACGCTCGCCGCGGTCGACAGGATCGCCGCCAAGACGACCAGAGGTGGTGGCGATCCGGCCCGCATGGACGAGCCGCTCATCCCGATCTTCTTGGAGTCGATCGAGATCATGGAGAGCTGAGCCCCTCCTCCTCCATCGAGTGGGTAGTGAGTGGCGCTATGCGCCACCTGACACCCACTCGGTCCTTAGCGGCCGAGGATCTTCAGGACGTAGGTTGCGAGGCGCTCGACCGCGACCTCATCGAGGGCCTCATCCGAGAACCCCCCCTGGCGGGCAATGGCGCGATCGATGACCTGTGTGTTCTCGACCCTGCGGCGAGCCCAGTGGCCTCCGCCGACCTTGGAGCAAATGACGCCCTCGACCGCAAAACGCCATGCCCGGCAGGCATTCAACACCCGGTACTCGGGCGGAGCGTTGGCTTGCGCCCAGCGCAAGTCCTCGGAGAAGGCCGCCAGGAGCCAGGCCGGCTCGACCCTACCGAAAACCTCCGCCGGAGGAGGACCGCAGAGCGCGCGGCCATGGTCGCGGCACACCGCGAAGTGCTGCAGATAATCCGCGTGTCCCGGATGCCCCGCGCCGTCGGTGACCGCCTCCGGATCCGAGCCGGAGCTCATGTCCAGCTCGAAGGATGGCCGGGGGCGCGGCTCCGAGGCCGAGGCGGCCGTCACGATCCCGAGCTCGAGGCCGCGCGCGGGGCACGGCAGAACCGAGACCGATAAGGCCGCGGCCAGAGCGCGCTTGGCCTCGGCCGGAAGCGATGACTTGCACACCCCGAGCACATCGATGTCGCTCCTGTGCGGGACGAATCCTCCCAGCGCTCCGGAGCCGTGCAAGTAGACGCCGACCAGGTTCTCGGCGAGGACTCGCTCGATGACGCCGGCGACTCCGATGACGTAGGACTTGCTGTCGTCGTCAAGCACGGCTCACTCTCTGGTCTAGACCGGCTTTAGAGGCGCCAAGGTCAGGTCGAGTCGCTTCTCGCCTCCCGCTGCCGGGAAGTTTATGGTCGCCTCCAATCCCACGGCCGAACGCGCGATCTCGAGGATCGTGCCGCGGCCCCAGCGATCATGTTCGACTTCCTGCCCGATCGCGTAGCGAACGGGATCGACTTGCACGCGCGCCGGAGCGACAGAGGTCGTCCTGCCGCCGTGCTTGGTCAAGGTGACGAGATCCTCGGGGATCTCGCCCAGAAAGCGAGACTGAGGGTTGTATTGCAAGCTGCCCCACAAGGTGCGTGACCACGCGTTGAGCAAGTACAACCGCTCCATCGCGCGCGTGACCCCCACGTAGCACAGCCTCCGTTCCTCTTCGAGCTGGTCCGGATCGCCTAGCGAGCGGATGTGAGGAAAGACGCCCTCTTCCATCCCGACGATGAAAACCACAGGGTATTCGAGGCCTTTTGCATTGTGCAGGGTCATGAACGTCACGCCGGTCTCTTCTCCCTCGGTGAGATCGGTGTCGGTGATTAGCGCGATGCGTTCCAGAAACTCTGTGAGCGTGGGCTGTTCTTCGGTCTCCTGATACTCGGCGGCCACGCCCTCGAGCTCCTTGAGGTTCTCCTGACGCGACAGCGCCTCGAAGCTGCGCTCCACGGTGAGCTCGTTCATGTACCCGGTGATGTCCCAGGTCATCTCCAGGATGTCGGGCACGGGAATGCCCTCGTCTGCTGCAAGTCGCATCTTTTCGAGCAGGCGCGCCACCTCGAGTGCTCCGCCGAGGGCTCGCTTGGAGATGCCCACAACCTCCTCGGCGCGCTCGAACGCTTCACCCAGAGAGACTTGCTGAGAGCGCGCAAAGGAGACGAGTCTGGTCAGCGACGCGTCGCCGATGCCGCGCCTGGGCGCCTGGGCGGCTCGTTCGAGGCTTATCCAGTCGGACGGGTTCATGGCGGCCCGCAGCCACGCGACCACGTCTTTGATCTCCTTGCGCTCGTAGAAGCCGACCCCACCGACCAGCCGGTAAGGGATGTCTCCGGTGGAGAAGACCTCCTCGAGCACGCGCGACTGAGCATTCGTCCTGTAGAAGACGGCGATGTCCGACAGTGGGCGGTCGAGATCGTCGCGCAGTCGCCTGATCTCGGAGACGATCCAGCCGGCCTCGTCGTGCTCGTTCTGAGCGTGATAGCGAGTGACGGGCTCGCCGCCGATCGACCGCGTCCACAAGGACTTCGGCTTGCGCATGAGGTTGTTCTCGATGATCGCGTTGGCCGCGCCAAGGATAGTCTGGGTCGACCGATAGTTCTGCTCGAGCGTGACGACGTGCGCTTCGGGCCAGTCCCGCTCGAAGTCGAGAAGGTTTCTTATCGTTGCGCCCCTGAAGGCATAGATGCCCTGATCGGCATCGCCCACCACGAAGATGCTGCGCGACTTGCCGGCCAGCAGGGTCGCCAACCGTGCCTGCGCGAAGTTCGTATCCTGAAACTCGTCTACCAAGACGTGCATGAAACGATGCTGGTAGCTCGTTAAGACGTCTGGAAAGCGATCGAATATCTCGACGCATCTCATGATGAGGTCATCGAAGTCAAAGGCCGACGCGTCCTTGAGCCTGCGCTCATATTCCATGTACACCGATGCGATGGTCCGCTCCCACGGATTGGTGGCGAAGTCGGAGTAGAGCCCCGGGGTGGTGAGCTTGTTCTTGGCATCCGAGATCGCCGACGCCACGGCGCGCGGCGGCACTCTCTTCGGATCGATGTTGAGCTCTTTCAGACACAGTTTGATCATGCGCACGGAGTCGGCCGAGTCGTAGATCGAAAACGACGAGCGGTAATCGAGCTTCGGCGCCTCTCGCCTGAGGATGCGCACGCATGCGGAGTGGAAGGTCGAAACCCACATGCTATTGGCGACCGGACCCACGAGGGCGGCCACCCTTCGCTTCATCTCGCCGGCCGCCTTGTTGGTGAACGTGATCGAGATGATCGCGTAAGGAGAGACTCCCTGCGCGATCAGATAGGCGATGCGATAGGCAAGCACGCGCGTTTTGCCGGAGCCGGCGCCCGCGACGACGAGCACCGGAACGGGCGGAAGCACGACCGCCTCGCGTTGGACGGGGTTGAGGTCGGCCAGAAAGTCCTGAGGCATCAGGTCGATTATGAAGCCTGCCTGCGCCGTTTCAGCGCCCCCAGCACTGATCGGGCTCCTCGGCGCTCCGCGGGCGTAAGACCCCATGCGAGATAGGCCGCAGCGTATGCGATCAAGCCGAAAACCGACGTCGCGAGCAGGTCCGCCGCCCAGCCAGAGTCGACGGCGCTATGAGTTATCACCATGATCGCAAGAGCCGAGAGGGTGGGAATCACGAGCCTCAGGTAGTTCCGGTCGTAAGGCTGGATGCCCACGAACTTCTTGACCAGGGCAAGACGCGCCCACTTCGACAACGCGAAAGTCACGGCGTTGGCCGTGGCGGCGCCTGCGATCCCGTAGCGGTCGCAGAGCAAGAAGGCGAGTCCGAGGTTCAATGCCAAGGACAATCCGTAGACCACCAGATCCCATCCCGTTCGGCCAACCATGATCAACACGAAGCCGACGCTTCCCGTGGCGACGTTGATGAACTGGCCGGCGAGCAAGATCAGAAGCGCCGTTTGGCCCCCGGAGAACTCGGGGCCGAACACGTTCAAGACCTCTCGCGGAGCTATTACGAGAATCAAAAAGGCCGGGATCGTGGCCGCGATGGTCCAGCGAGTCAGCGTCTTGAACAGGCGGTCGAGACGCTCGGACTCGCCTCGGTTGTGGAGGTCCGCCACGAACGGGCTGAACATCAGGCTCACCGACGTCAGAAAGAGCACGAGGATTTGTCCCGCCCGGAGGGCAGCCGAATACACGCCGACCTGGGAGTCGGAGACGTAGCGCGTGACCACGAACAAATCGGTCCAGAACAGCAGCTGGGAGAACAGAGCCGCGGGCGCCCGGGGCCCCGCATAGCGCATCAAGCTCTGCAGAGCCCCCGGCTCCATCGGCGCAGGCTCCCAGGCCGTGCTCTCGCGCCGCCAGTAGTAGTAAGCGGCTCCGGTCGCACACAACCACGACAGCGAATATGCGAGCACGCTCATCCACGATGTCTCTGAAAACCGCCATCCGACGAGCATGAGAAGCACCCACATGATCGGTTGACCGGCCCAGAAGACATAGAGCGTGTAGCGCATGATCTTGAGGCCGCGCGTTGCCGACAGCCACACGTTGGCCAGCGCGAGAAACGGGAGTCCCACCGCGGCAGCGGGGACCACCCAAGGGTTGCGCGCCGCGTCTATGGAGAAGAGATCCTGAACGACGCCACTGCTCAGCGCGATGACGGCGGCGGCAGCGAGGCTGACTAGCCCCGCGATCTGGGTCGCGCGCGCGACCGGCACGCGTATCTTGTCGTACCGTCCACTGCCCGTTTCGATGGCGACATCGCGCAGGACCGCCATGTCCATCCCGGCTCTAGTCGCAAAGGACAAGACGAACGCGGCCTGAGTCATGACCGTGACGACTCCAAAACCCGCGCTCCCCAGAGTCCGGGTCAAGAGGATTTGTGCGGCGAATGTGGCGAAGGCAGCAACGACGATTCCGGCAACGTTCTGAGTAGTCCCCGACAGGATGTTGAGGTAGTCCCCTAGATCGTCGGTCCCGCCTTGGCGTCCGGTCTCTAAACCCATTCCCGAACGGCACTCGCCGTCATTCCCACTCGATGGTTCCCGGAGGTTTGGAGGTTATGTCGTAGGCCACGCGATTCAGGCCCGGGACCTCGTTGACGATTCGAGTCGAGATACGTTCGAGTAGCTCGTAGTCGAGGCGCGCCCAGTCTGCCGTCATGGCGTCTTCACTGGTCACCGCCCTGAGGACGATGGGATAGCCGTAGGTGCGTTCGTCCCCCATGACGCCCACCGATCGCACTGCCGGCAAGACCGCAAACGACTGCCAGATCTCTCGCAGCAAACCGGCCTTTTTGATCTCGTCGAGCACGATACTGTCGGCGGCGCGCAGGAGCTCGAGACGTTCTCTCGTCACCTCGCCGATGATCCGCACCGCCAGCCCGGGACCGGGAAAAGGTTGCCGCCACACGATGTCCTCGGGGAGACCCAGCTCTTCTCCCACTCGGCGCACTTCGTCCTTGAAGAGATTGCGCAAGGGTTCCACGAGAGAGAACTTCATATCAGTGGGCAATCCACCTACGTTGTGATGACTCTTGATGCGTGCCGCGTCGGCCGTACCCGACTCGATCACATCCGGATAGAGAGTTCCTTGCACCAAGAAACGCGCCTCTCCCACATCGTCGTGCGCCACTTCCTCGAACACACGTATGAATGTCTCGCCGATGATCTTTCGTTTGGCCTCGGGATCGGTCACCCCAGCAAGGCTCTCGAGGAAGCGGTCTGCTGCCTTGACGTGGATGAGGTCGGTCTGAAGATGGCGCTTGAAAGTGTCCTCGACCTGCTCGGCTTCCCCGCCACGCAGCAGACCATGATCAACGAACATGCAGGTGAGCTGATCGCCAACCGCTCTGTGCGTTATCGCGGCAGCCACGGAAGAGTCGACCCCGCCCGACAGCGCGCACACAACTCTCTCGCCGCGCACCTCGGCTCGTATGGCTTCGATCGACGCTTGAATTACCGACGTCATCGTCCACGCCGGCGCCACTCCACACGCTTTGTAGAGGAAGTTCTTGAGCACATCGAGGCCGCGCGGAGTGTGCGAGACCTCGGGATGAAACTGAACGCCGAAGAGACCGCGCTCCGTGTTCTCGAAGGCCGCTACGGGCGACCCTTGAGTGGACGCGACGGCGTCGAAGTCCCGTGGAGCACGCACCACAGCGTCGTTGTGGCTCATCCAAACTTCTTGCTCCGCCGGGAGGTCCTGAAAGAGAAGCGACCCTGCCCGCCCGACGCTCAGCTCTGCCTTGCCGAACTCGGCGGTCTCTGTGCGCGCGACTTCGCCCTGGAGGGCCTGGGCCATGAGCTGCTGGCCGTAGCAAATGCCCAGCACCGGAACGCCGAGGTCGAATAGGCGCGGGTCGACCTCGGGGGCCCCTGATGCATAGACGGACTGCGGGCCGCCTGAAAGGATG
>JACDBF010000076.1 GCA_013695055.1 Actinomycetota bacterium | reverse complement strand
TCGGACCACCCGGCCGCTTGTACGTCTATTTCACCTACGGCATGCATTGGTGTGCCAACGTCGTGTGCGCGACCAACGGCGTCTGTGAAGCGGTGTTGCTGAGGGCCGGCGAGCCGGTCGCGGGGCTCGAGCTAATGAGGACAAGCCGCCCGGCGATCACCGATGATCGGTTACTTGCCTCCGGACCGGCCAGGCTTACCCAGGCGCTGGGCATCGGCAAAGAGCACAACGGCGCGACATTGCTAAGGGGCGGGTCTTTCTGGTGCGCCGCAGACGAAACAACCGCCGAGTGGCGGAGCCGGGAGATCTCAGAGACCGTTCGAGTGGGACTGAGCGCCGGTCGCGGCGACGACTTGCCGTGGCGCTTCGTAGTGGCCGGGCACCCCTACGCGTCCCGGCGCCGCTGATTCGATCGCCTAGCTCGGATTTACCCAGATCGTGACCAGCGAGCCGCGCTTGACCTCGGTTCCCGAGGCCGGTTCCTGCTTCCACACGAGGCCCCGGTGCTTCTTGGCGTCTGAAGGATCGGATTCGGCCTCCTGGATCGCGCGCACCGCAAAGTCGTCCGCTCTCAGCTGCGCCTCAGCCTCTTTTCCGGGCAAGCCGAGCACGGAAGGCACGACGGACTTCTCGACTCCCGGAGCTGAGACCACTACCGTCACCGTCGAACCCGGCAGAACCTCGACTCCGGGCTCGGGACTCTGGTCGATGACTGTTCCCGGCGGGTACGTAAAAGTGGGTTCCTCTGCTTGCGACACGGCGAAACCCTGGTCCTGGAGAATGCGCGCAGCCTCTTCGATTGGGAAACGCAAGACATCGGGCACGGAGAGCGAATCGCCGGGCAGAGGACAGGTCTCGGTCGGCGCGCTGCCCGACGGGAAGGTCACGGTGGCGATCTTGTCCGGCGGCGTGAAGTCGCCGGCAAGGCAGTCGGTGCGAGTATCGACCTCGACGGTGACGAGACCGCCGCCCGGCACGGGGAAGGAATCGGCCGGCGTATCGGCAAGGGCGCGCTGCATGAAGTTCGCCCAGATGAGCGTGGGCCAGGTTCCGCCCGATACTTGAATGCGAGTGTTGCGGCACACTTCTTGCCCCACGGCGTTGCGGTAGATCTCGCAGCTTGGAACCATCGAGATCGGGCCGGAGGGATACCCGATCCATACCGACGCCACGCGATCGGGTGTGTAGCCGACGAACCATGCGTCGTGATAGTCCTGCGCAGTACCGGTCTTGCCGGCCGCCGGACGCCCGATCTGGCCGTAGGCGGAGCCCGTCCCACGCGACAGCACCTGCGTCAGTGCGCTGGTCGTGATGTAGGCCGCCTGTGGGTCGAGCGCATCGGGATCCGGCTGGCTACGGTCCTCATAGAGGATCTTGCCCGAGCTGTCGGTGATCTTCGTGATGGCGACCGGGGGGTGGTGCGTGCCGTTGGTGGCGAGTGTCCCGTACGCCGAGGCCATGCCCAGCGGGTTCACCGTGTTGGTGCCGAGTACGGCGGAGGCCACCGGGCTCAGCGGCGTGCGGATGCCCATCGCTTCTGCCGTCTCGACGACGGCTTCGGGCCCGATCTCCAACGCCAGCTGCGCGTAGACGACGTTTACCGAGAAGACGGTCGCGTCGAGGAGCGACATGTTGCCGTAGGGCGCTTCCTCATAGTTGCAAGGCGACCAGGGAGCGCCGTTGTCGGCTGTTGGGAAGGTGATACATGCCGGCGCTTTGAAGCTTTCGGACAGAAGGTGCCCGCGCTCGATGGCGGCGGCCAGAGCAAAGGGCTTGAACGCTGAACCCGCCTGCCGCCCACAACCGGGGGCCCGCTCCTCGACCTTGATCGCCCCACAGTCCTGTACGCGGCCGAGGTCGGGCTCGCCTTGAATGGCCAGATTGAGCTTCGCTTGTTGGTCCACCTTCTTGCGAGCAAAGAAATCCCGGCCCCCGACCATGGCCTTGACGTGGCCGGTTTGCGGCTCAATCGAGACGAGTGAGCCGTAGGGGTCCGTCGGAAGGGTGAGGACCGAGGCTACGGCTTGCTCAGCAGCTTCCTGTTCGTCGAGATCGACGGTTGTGTAGATGCGCAACCCCCCGTTGAACAAGAGCTGCTGCCGGGCCCTCCAGGTCTTTGCGAGCTTCTCGAAGCGGGGATCGTAGGT
>JACDBF010000070.1 GCA_013695055.1 Actinomycetota bacterium | reverse complement strand
GTTCGCTCGCCGCCGACGAACCCGCCCTAGAACCAGAGATCCTCTTCGGAGCCGCCGCGCTCCTCTTCCTCGAGGGTCGCTTCGCCGCTCACATGCTGAAGGCTTGGGATGCACAGAGATCGTCGCTGCGCGCTCCCCAGCAGGCACCGGCCCGCGTGGGGTGAGCAAGCTCGATCTCTCTTACGTCCTGCCGCTGCGCTGGAGCGTGGACGAAGGGCTCGCGGAGCTCACCGGGTACCTCGAGCTCGTGGCCGAAGAGGCGGAAGTCATAGTCGTTGACGGTTCGGCCGCCGCGAGCTTCGAGGCTCATGCCGTCTCATGGGCGGGTGTGGTTCGACACCTTAGACCCGCACCCGAGCTCACCTTTCTGAACGGCAAGGTAAGGGGCGTCACGACCGGCGTCCGGGCGGCGAGGAGCGAGAACGTCGTCGTAGCAGACGACGACGTTCGCTATGACGCTGCAGGCCTCGAGCGCATGGCGCGCCTCTTGGAGGCCGCCGATTTAGTGATGCCCCAAAACTATTTCGACCCGAGTCCCTTTAGGGCGCGTTGGGACGATGCGCGCTCGCTCCTCAACCGAGCCTTGACCGGGGATTTTCCGGGGACGCTGGGAGTTCGCAGGAGCTTCTTCACCCACATGGGCGGGTACGACGGCGATGTCCTGTTCGAGAATCTCGAGCTCATGAGGACCGTCGCCGCGGCGGGGGGAAGGGTTCTGCGAGCCGACGACCTTCTGGTCGCCCGCCGGCCCCCGACCCTTCGACATTTCCTTTCTCAGCGAGTTCGCCAGGCCTACGACGACTTCGCGATACCGGGCCGCATGGCTCTGGAGCTCACCGCCGCTCCCATGGTGGCCTTGCTCGCCGCCAAGAGAAAGTGGCCTGCCCTGGCTGCCGTAGCCATGCTCCTGAGCGCGTGCGCCGAGGTCGGGCGGCGAAAGACGGGGGCCGGGCGATTCTTCTCCCCCACTATCGTTCTTCTGGCCCCGGGTTGGGCGGCCGAGCGAGCCCTCACCTCGTGGCTTGCCGTTGGTCTGTGGGTGGTGCGCGGAGGGTGCCCCTACGCCGGCGCGCTCATTCCAACTGCTGCGCACTCGATGGCCGAGCTCCGGCGCAGGGCTGCTTCAGGCGGGACCGCTCCCGGCGGGACCGCTCCCGGCCCGAAAGCCGGTCGCCTTGTGGGTGCCGTCACAGAAGGGCTTGATGCGGGAGCGGCCGCACCGGCATAACGCAATCGTCTTGCGCCCGGTCTCGATGGCGGCCCCATCTTGATCGACCATCTCGAAGTCGCCGCGCACCAGCAGCGGCCCGTCCCGATAGGGAGTGATGCGCGCCCCGTCCTTGCTCATCGTCTTTTACCTCTCTAGAAGGACCGGCTCAACCTCGAGTCTCGGCGGCCACTTCTCCTTCTACGTGGGTCGGATGAACTGCTGCTACCTCGGCGACGAAAGAGCTCGTCCTCAAGGTGGCGCATTCTACGGCGGTTGGGAGACCGGGTAATGGTGAACGGTCTCGACGATGTGTGCGTGGAACGGAAGGGCGGATCGAAGACGGCCGCGCGGGATAGCAGGAATAGGGTCGGCATATGGAGAACTACGAGCCAGGGATGAGTTTTGGGAAGGACGCCGCCGAGATCTACGACGACGTCCCACGAGGCGATGAACCGGCCACGGTCGCGTTCCTGGAAGAACTGGCAGGTGGCGGCCCCGCGCTGGAGCTCGCGATCGGCACCGGTCGGATCGCGCTGCCCCTTGCGGCTCGGGGGATCCGCGTCGACGGCATCGACATTTCACCCGCCATGGTCGCGAAGCTGCACGAGAAGCCGGGTGGCGACCAGCTCTCTGTCACGATGGGCAACTTCGCTGATGTCCCGGTCCAGGGCAGCTACCGATTGGTCTTCTTGGTGTTCAACACGCTGTTCAACCTGCTGACGCAAGAAGAGCAGGTGCGTTGCTTCGAGAACGTCGCCGCCCATCTGACCGACGATGGGTCGTTCGTCGTGGAGGCCTTCATGCCTACCTTTCTCACCCGCCTCCGCAGCGATCAATACGTGGACGCGGAAACCATCGGAGTCAACGAGGTTTGGTTCGATGTCGGTCGCCACGATCCCGTGGCGCAGCGGCTGGACGAGACCCACGTGCGACTCACCAGCGAGGGTGTACGCCTTTACCCGATCGTCACCCGGTATGCATGGCCGAGCGAGCTCGATCTCATGGCGAGGATCGCCGGGCTACGCCTGAATGACCGGTGTGCCGACTGGAACCGAGAACCCTTCAACTCGACTAGCAGCAGACACGTGTCCGTCTACGGACGCTGAGCCGCTTCCCGCGGTTCAGCGACGGCTGACGGCTGCTAGCCGTTCTCGGAGGCGCGTGCTCTCCGTGTCAAACGAGGCCCAGCGTCTCTTCGACGAGATCGCCGCGCCTGACCACGAGACCGGCTCCCCGCTCGGTGAGCGATGCGGCCAGATCAAACAACAACCCGAGCAGGAACGCCGCACGGTTCGGTCGCGCACAATCGCTGTCCAGATGTCGTCGTCGAACACGAACGGCGGGACGACCTTGTCGGCCTCTATGCAGGCGGCGGCAAGAGCCGGATGATCGTGCACTCGGACGTCACGCGTGAGCAAGACGACGGCGATTCTCATGCAGCCATCTCTTCCAGGACGCCCGCGGACGAACGGTTCAATAGTTGCCGGTATCGAGATCGGCTATGCCCTCGAATGAAGTCGACGCGCTGGCGTAGAG
>JACDBF010000038.1 GCA_013695055.1 Actinomycetota bacterium | reverse complement strand
AAAGCCGTAGGAATCGACCTCGGGACGACCAACTCGGTCGTGGCCGTGCTGGAAGGTGGGGAGCCTGCAGTGATCCCCAACGCCGAGGGGGCCAGAACCACCCCATCGGTCGTCGCGTTCTCGAAGGCGGGCGAGGTGCTCGTCGGCGAGGTCGCAAAGCGTCAGGCGATCACCAACCCCGACCGCACGATTCGTTCCGTCAAGCGACAGATGGGCACCGACCACAAGGAGACAATCGAGGGCAAGGGATATTCGCCCCAGGAGATCTCTGCCCGCATTCTCCAAAAGCTCAAGGCCGATGCCGAGGCCTATCTCGGCGACAATGTGACCGAAGCCGTGATCACGGTGCCGGCTTACTTCGACGACGCTCAGCGTCAGGCCACCAAGGAAGCGGGGCAGATCGCCGGTCTCGAGGTCTTGAGAATCATCAACGAGCCGACCGCTGCCGCGCTGGCGTACGGTCTCGACAAGGCCGGTAGCGAGGAGCAGACCATTCTCGTCTTCGACCTCGGCGGCGGCACCTTCGATGTGTCGCTGCTCGATCTTGGAGACGGCGTCTTCGAGGTGCGCTCGACATCGGGCAACAGCCAGCTAGGTGGCGACGACTGGGACCAGCGCGTCATCGATCACCTCGTGAAGAGCTTCCAGAACGCCCACGGCGTCGATCTCTCGAAGGACAAGATGGCGCTGCAACGGTTGAAGGAAGCGGCCGAGAAGGCCAAGGTCGAGCTCTCCTCGACACAATCCACCACTATCAACCTGCCCTTCATCACGGCAACCGAACAGGGCCCGCTACACCTCGACGAGACGCTGTCTCGTACGGAATTCGAGCGCATGACCGAAGACCTCCTCGATTCTTGTCGCGACCCGTTCAATCAGGCGGTCAAGGATGCCAACATCTCGGTCAACGATATCGACCACGTGATCTTGGTCGGAGGCTCCACGCGTATGCCGATGGTGCGAACCCTCGTCAAGGACCTGACCGGCGGCCAAGAGCCGCACCAGGGCGTCAATCCCGACGAGGTCGTCGCAGTTGGGGCTGCCATTCAGGCCGGTGTCCTGAAGGGCGATGTGAAGGATGTCCTGCTGCTCGACGTGACCCCATTGAGCTTGGGAGTTGAAACCAAAGGCTCGATCTTCACGCGGCTCATCGAGCGCAACACGACCATTCCAACCAAGCGCTCAGAGATATTCACGACTGCGGAGGACAACCAGCCTTCGGTGGAGATACACGTGCTGCAGGGCGAAGCCGAGATGGCGTACCGCAACAAGTCCCTGGGCCGTTTCCAATTAGTCGGCATAGCGCCGTCACCTCGCGGGCTTCCGCAGATCGAAGTCAGCTTTGACATCGATGCAAACGGGATCGTGAACGTGAGCGCGAAGGACCTCGGGACGGGACAGCAGCAGTCCATGACCATCACCGGCGGGACCAAGCTGGCCGGCGACGAGATTCAGCGCATGATGCGAGAGGCAGAGGCTCACGCCGAGGAGGACAAGGCGAAGCGCGCCGAGGCGGAGGCCAAGAACCAGGCCGACGCGGCCATCTACCAGACCGAGAAGTCGCTGACAGAGCACGGCGAAAAGCTCGAGGCTCAGGATCGTGAGCGGATCGAAAGCGCCCTGAACGACACCAAAGAGGCGATGAAGGGTTCCGACATCGACCGCATCAAGCAGACAACCGAGCAGCTCGTAACCGCATCTCAGAAGTTCGCCGAGGTTCTGTATCAGCAGGCGCAGCAGAACCAGACTGCTCAGCCGGGAACGGCTGAGGGTGGGCAAGATGATGTCGTCGATGCCGAGATCGTCGATGACGACGACCGGGAGCAGACTGCCTAATGCCCGACAACCAACGCGGGACCGGGAAGATCAAGGTGCAGGACAAGCGGCGTGCCGCCGGAAACTCTTCGGCGGCGCAGGCCTCTGTAGCGTCGGAGGAGCCCGCCGCCGTACCCTCGGAGGAGCCGGCGGTTGAGATCGAAGAGACGGTGATTGCCGAACCCGACTACCTCGATGATCTTCGCAGGCTCCAAGCCGACTTCGACAACTACCGAAAGCGAGTGGCGCGCGATCAGATGGCCGTGGCCACGCGAGCGTCCGGCCGCCTCATCGAGAAGATTCTTCCGGCCCTCGATAACTTCGAGGCCGCACTGGCTCACGGCGAAGGGGGGCCGGGCATTGAGATGGTCTACAAGCAGCTGCGCGCCACGCTCGAAGAGGAAGGAGTCAAGGAGATTCCCGCGCAAGACGTGCGCTTCGATCCCAACGTGCACGAGGCCTTCGAGGCTTTTGAGGACGAGAGCGTTGACGAGCCGATGTCGGCACGAGTGCTGAGGCGTGGGTACATGATTCACGACCGGGTGCTCCGGCCCGCCATGGTCTCGGTTGCTCGCCCGATCGAAGCCCCCGAACCCGACATCGCCGAGGGCTAGTCATGTCGCAGCGGGATTGGGCCGACAAGGATTACTACGCGGTCCTGGGAGTCGGCAAGGATGCGACTAAGGACGAGATCAAACGCGCCTACCGGAAGCTCGCGCAGAAGTATCATCCGGACGCCAACGAGGGCGACTCTTCAGCCGAGGTTCGCTTCAAAGAGATCTCGGAAGCTCATTCGGTGTTGTCGAACGACGAGAAGCGCGCTGAGTACAACGAGTTCCGCCGTCTCGTGGAAGCCGGTGGCGAGCGAATCTACGGCTTCGGCCCCAATCAGGGCGGAGGAGTTCGCGTCAACATCGGAGACATCCTCGGAGATGATCGCGTCGGAAGCATATTTGACGACCTTCTCAGCGGAGGGGGCCGCGGCTTCGGTTTCCGGTCGCACGGGCAAGACCTCCAGACCGAGACCACGCTCTCTTTCGACGATGCAGTGCAGGGCGCATCTCTGACGCTGAACACCGGCACCAAGGTCAGGGTTCCGCCCGGGGTCACCGACGGCGCGCGCATCAAGGTTGCCGGAAAAGGCGGACCCGCAACCAACGGAGGCTCGCCGGGAGATCTCTACGTGCGCGTGCACGTAGAAGAGCACCCGGTTTTTGGACGGGGATCGAACGGCGACATCCTGCTTACGCTTCCACTGACCTTCACCGAAGCTGCTCTCGGAGCGAGGGTTGAGGTGCCCACCATCGATGGTTCGGTCACCGTCAAGGTTCCCGCGGGCAGCAACTCCGGGAAGATCCTGAGAGTCAAAGAAAGGGGCGCTCCGAGACAACGCGGGGGCACGGGTGATCTTCTCGTCAAGCTGAACGTCGAAGTGCCACAGAAGCTCAGCAAGCCCCACAAGGATCTCTTGCGCCGGCTTGCCGAGCTGGACGAGGACTCTCCGAGACGCCACCTCGAGGGCTTCATCGATACGCGTGAGCCCGGCGCTAAGTCCGGGGCCAAGTAGGAGGGCCGATGGCAAACAGACGACCGTTGGACGAACAGGCCATCTACGTGATCTCCGTCGCGGCAGAGCTGGCAGGTGTCCATCCCCAGACGCTCCGGATCTACGAGCGGAAGGGGCTGCTACAACCACAGCGGACGGCGGGCAACACCCGCCGCTATTCCGAGCAGGACATCGCCACCCTGCGGCGCATTCAGCAGCTCACCAGCGAAGGCATAAACCTTGCCGGTGTGCTCCGCGTCATGGCGCTTGAGGTTGAGATCAATCGTTTGCGCACCGGACAGATGCGGGCCGTCGCCGAGGCGCGCGACGCAAGCCAGCGTCTCATCGACGTTCTCGCCGAGCGCGGCGCCGTCGCGATGGTTCCTCTCAGAGACGCCCGACGCATGAGGAGGGCAATGAAGTCGGACGCCCTCGATGAGGCGTCTCGCCGGCGCACTTTCCCGGCGCCGCCGGCAGCTGCTCCCTAAGAAGCGTTGTGTCGTTGCATGTATCCAAAGTGGCGACCCAGGCGGGCGACCTTCCGCTTCTGGTAGCCGACCCACCCGAGTCGACCGCCCTCGTCGTGCTCGGGCCAGGAGCCGGAGCGGGCATGGGGCATCCATTCATGGAGCATGTCGCGACAGGGCTCGTCGACAGGCGCCTGGCGGTGGCGCGCTTTGACTTTCCCTACATGACGGCCGGGCGAAAGGCGCCGGACAAACAACCGGTGCTCGAGGCCGCGTATCGCGATGTTGTCGAGCATCTTCGACCCCTTGCCGCCGGACGCCGCTTGGTGCTGGGGGGAAAGTCGATGGGCGGGCGCATCGCTTCCCATATCGTTTCTGCCGGAGCGAGCTGCGATGGGCTCGTGTTCCTGGGTTATCCGCTTCATCCACCCGGCAAGCCCGAAAAGCTGCGCAGCGCGCATCTCGAGTCGATCACGACACCAATGCTGTTCGTCGAGGGCACGCGCGATCCCTTCTGCCCCCTTGCCACGCTCGAGGAAGCGCGAGCCCGCCTGAGCGCGCCCACGTCGGTGACCATCATCGTGGGCGGCGATCACAGCTTCAAGGTCCCCAAGTCATCGGGCCGCACGACGCAGCAAGCATGGGACGAGGTCGTAGCCAATGTCGCAACGTGGATAAAGGATCTGACCGGCCGCTAGAGCAACTGGGTTACGCTGCCGGCGTGAAGATATCGATTGAATACTGTGCCCAGTGAGGCTACGCGCCTAGAGCCGTCGGTCTGACGGAACGTCTGCTGGAGGAGTTCGACCAACGCATCGAAGAGCTCGTCGTGCTCCCGTCCAAAGGCGGCGTGTTCGAAGTCGTAGTCGATGGGCGGCTCATCTACTCGAAGAAGGCCACCGGGCGCCACGCCGAGCATGACGAAGTGCTGGCCTCCATCCGCGCTATCTAGCGCGTCTGCAGCATCTCGCCGATATCGAAGGCGAGATCGAGAGACTGCCGCGCGTTGAGACGGGGATCGCACAACGCGCGGTAGCGATCCTTGAGGTGGTCGTCCAGAACTTGCTCGGCTCCCCCCAAACATTCGGTTACATCCTCATGTGTGAGCTCGAGGTGGACGCCGCCGGGCGATGTGCCCTCCTGTTTGTGCACGGCGAAGAAGGTCTTTATCTCGGCGAGGATGTCGTCGAAACGCCGGGTCTTGAGTCCCGAAGCGGTCGTAAAGGTGTTCGCATGCATCGGATCGCAGACCCACGCGACTTGCCGACCCGAGACTTCGACCGCCCTCAAGAGCTCGGGAAGCGCTTCGCCGAGCCGAGCTGAGCCCATGCGAGTGATGAACGTCAGCCGGCCCGGTTCTTTCTCGGGATCGAGCCGGTCGCACAACGCGATCACTTCTTCGGCAGTGGCAGTAGGACCGAGCTTGCAGGCCACGGGGTTTTCGACACCAGAGAGGAACTCGACGTGCGCGCCATCAGATTGACGCGTGCGTTCCCCAACCCACAGCATGTGAGCCGAGCAGCAGTACCAGTCTCCGGTGAGGCTGTCCTGGCGGGTAAGGGCCTGCTCGTATCCGAGGAGCAAGGCCTCGTGTGACGTGTAGAAGTCAACTTGGTGAACGGCTGCATCCGAGCTGAGATCGATACCGCACGCGGTCATGAATCGCAGCGCTTGATCGATCTGCCGGGCGATCGTCTCATAGCGCCGGCCCTGCTTGCTGGCGGCGACGAACTCCTGATTCCAGGTGTGGAGCTGAGTGAGATCGGCGTACCCGCCTTTCGTAAAGGCGCGCACCAGATTGAGTGTCGCGGCTGCTTGGTGATAGGCGCGCACGAGCCGTTCAGGGTCGGCGCGCCGCGACCCTTCTTCGAAGGCGTTGTCGTTGACGGCGTGTCCTCGGAAGGAAGGCAGCTCCTTGTCGCCGAGGCGTTCATTCGGTGACGTGCGCGGCTTCGCGAACTGGCCCGCGATCCGTCCGACTTTGACCACTGGAAGTCCCGACGCATAGGTCAGCACGACCGCCATCTGCAGAATGATCTTGAGCTTGTCTCTTATCGAGTCCGCCGAGAAGTCGCCAAACGCCTCGGCGCAATCCCCGGCCTGCAAGATGAACGCCTTGCCCTCGCCCGCTTTGGCGAGCGACGCCTTCAGCGAGCGAGCTTCTCCGGCAAAAACCAGGGGGGGCAGGCCTTGGAGCTCGGCCAGGACCGACTGCAGCGCGTGCGCGTCGGGCCAGTCCGGCTGCTGGGCGGCCGGACGATCCTGCCAGGAGTCTGGTGACCAGGTCGTCGTGGAAGAGATGTCTGCAGTCCTTCGGGGTCGTGGCACGATGAGCGCGTGAAAACCGCTGGATTAGTCAGCTTAGCGGAGATTCGAGAGGCTGAGCAGCGCCTCGAGGGGATTGCGGTCACGACGCCGTTGGATCGATCTCGGGCGTTGTCCGAGCGCGCGCACGGCCCGGTATTCGTCAAGTGCGAGAATCTCCAAAGAACCGGGTCCTTCAAGATCCGTGGCGCATACAATCGGCTCAGCCGGCTCGACGACGCCGCCAAGGCCTCGGGGGTGGTGGCCGCTTCGGCCGGAAATCATGCGCAAGGGGTGGCCCTCGCCGCCACTTTGCTCGGCATTCGCTCGAAGGTGTTTATGCCCGAAGCGGCCGCCATACCCAAAGTCGAGGCGACCAAGAGGTACGGCGCCGAAGTCGTGCTCTTTGGCGAGGACTTGTCGCAAGCGGTCGGCGCGGCGACCGAACATGCGAGCGAATGTGGCTCAGAGTTCATTCATCCCTTCGACCACCCACACATCATTGCGGGGCAGGGCACGATTGGGCTCGAGATAGCCGAGTCGATGGGCGACATCGGCACCGTTGTGGTTCCGGTCGGGGGAGGAGGCCTTATCTCAGGGGTGGCCGGCGCGCTCAAGGCTCTTCGCCCCGGCGTCCGAGTGGTCGGCGTGCAAGCTGCGGGCGCGGCCTCCTTGCCCGCATGTCTGGAGAAGAACGAGATCATTGAAGTGCCGCGCATGTCCACGATTGCGGACGGAATTGCCGTGAAAGCTCCGGGAGAGCTGACGCTCGCCCATATCAGCGAGCTCGTCGACGATGTCGTGCTCGTCAACGATGAGGCGATCGCGAAGGCTCTCGTCTTCACCACCGAACGCATGAAGCTTGTGCTCGAGCCTTCGGGAGCAGCGGGCGTTGCGGCCGTCCTGCAAGGGTCCGTGGACTTGCCCACTCCCATAGTCGTCTTGCTATCCGGTGGGAACATCGATCCGCTCCTCCTCTTGCGGATTATCCGATTCGGAATGAGCGCGTCGGGCCGCTACTTCGCATTCCATACACACATCGGCGACCGGCCGGGAGCTCTTCACCGGTTGCTCGGACTAGTGGCCGAAGTGGGCGCGAACGTCGTCGGGGTTGAGCATCGTCGGGAAGGCGTGAGGGTGCATCTCGAGGAGGTGGATGTCTCCCTGCAGGTGGAGACCAAAGGACGCGATCACATCACCGAGTTGCTCGCCGCGCTCAACGCCGCGGGCTACGTGGTAGAGCGCCTCTAACCCGGGCGTCGGGGCTCGCCCTCGACCGGAGCACGCATTAGCGGCGCGGTGACGCGGCTATGCCCGCGACCGATCCAAACAAGCCCGCGAACGCGGATACCGCCACGAGCGTCAAACCCAGTGCAGGTCGCGCTTTTCCGACGATGTCCATGCGCTGCGCGATCGAAGACGAGAGGTCGCCCACGCCCCGGTAATCGGCGAATGCGATTGCGCCGATAGCGATGGAGGCGAGCAATGCGAGATAGGCGTAGAAGGCGCGTTGTCGAAGCAGGAGCAGGAGGCTTGCGACCACGAGCACAAGGCCCGCGATCGCCACGAACCATCCATCTCCCGCCTCAAGCCCCGTGAAGGGCCGGGTGATCTCGGGAGCCACGACTCCGGGCTGACCCTGCCCGAAATCGACCCCACGCTGCAACTCGGGTCTTGCCGTGATGACGACCCAGTCGAGAGCCGACCCGGCGATGGCCGTGGCGCCGCCCACGACGAGCAAAGCGGCCGCCCAGCGCCGCGCGTTGTCGAAGAAGTCGATCTGAATCTCGTCGTCTGCCACGAGCGGTAGCCTAATCGTCATGAATAGGAAGCAACGCTGTCTTCTCGCCATTCACGCGCACCCCGATGACGAATCATCCAAGGGTGCGGGCACCATGGCGAAGTATGCCGACGAAGGAACAAGTGTCGTCCTGGTGTCCGCAACTCGCGGCGAGGAAGGCGAGATCTTGAACCCGCGCATGGACCGCCCCGGCATCAAGGAGAAGATTTCAGAGCTACGCGTGGCCGAGCTCCAGACCGCCTGCGACATGCTGGGCGTCGATCGCATCTACCAGCTTGGGTATCGGGATTCCGGCATGCCCGATACCGATTCCAATAAGCGGCCCGAAGCATTTACCAACGCCGACCCAGAAGAGGCAGTGAAGCGATTGGTCGAGATCATCCGCTCTGAGAGGCCGGAGGTCGTTCTCTGCTACGACGAGTCGCGAGGTTACGACCATCCCGATCATGTAC
>JACDBF010000031.1 GCA_013695055.1 Actinomycetota bacterium | reverse complement strand
TGGCCCGGTTCCGGCGACAACCAAACAGGCTTCGGGAACTGCACGCGCGATCCTCGGCAACGCTTCGATGAGTCGATGAGCGCCTTTGCGCGCGACGAGGCGTCCAAAGCTCAGAATGACCTTGGCGCCTGGCGCCAGTCCGAGCCGCGCGCGAATCTGGCTCGTATCGACACCGGGCCGGAAGCGTTCGAGATCGACGCGCGCACGCATGACTTCGATCTGCGGGAGAGCGCCTTTGGGAAGCAGTGCGCGGAGCTTGGTCTCGGTGAAGTCGCTCATCGGGAGCAGCAGGTCTGCCTGCAGCAGAGCCCTGCGCAAACGGTTTCTGATCAGCGGAGCCGCGGCGGGCACGAATAGCTCCGCTCCGAAAGCCGTGGACGCGTAGTTGTAGCCGCGGCGCTTGAGCTGGGGGCCGAGGAGCGCCAGCGGCCACGGGGTCCCGAAGAGAATGCGCCGCACCCCAAGATCCTCGGCGGCTCTGGTGACCGCTTCGAGCGTGCGCTTGCCGGGCACGAGCATGCTGCCGGGACCGGCGATCGTCGGATACCCCAGGCCGGTGGGAAGGCCCTTGCCGTCTCTCTCAGCGGGAGCCATCACCGCGATGCGCGGCTTTAGCAGCGCGCACAACTCGGACAGGTAGCTTTCGATGCCGCCGCGGCCGGGCAGGAACGACGAGGTGACCATCAGAGCATCGGGCATCGTCCCGATTATGGACGGCGCCTCCTCGGGGTATAACCGGCTGATGAGCGAACAAGAAGAGATCGCGCGACTTAGAGCCGCGGCGAGAGAAGATCGCAAGCTCTTCGATCGGGCTGCGCGCGCGCTTGCCGAGATCGATCGGGACGCGGGCCTCTCCGGCCTGCACGCGGACGTGCTGGCCAAGCTGCGAATCCGCGTGGAGGGCAAGGAGCGCGCCTCTTTGGACGACCTCCTATCGACGACCGGGAGCATCGCCGGCAAGAGAGACCTCGGTGATG
Organism: Actinomycetota bacterium; assembly: GCA_013695055.1. Classification (GTDB taxonomy): domain Bacteria; phylum Actinomycetota; class CADDZG01; order CADDZG01; family WHSQ01; genus JACDBF01. The sequence goes on along the minus strand of JACDBF010000031.1, from coordinate 1,025 downwards.
TCCTGGGAGGCGGCGCGCAGGCGGGCGAATGGCCGGCCGTCGAAGACAAGAAGCGGGAGTGGCCGGGGGCCTAGCGGCGGACAGACGCTTCAGGGGCTGCCTTTCGGGAATAGTTGCTCGATCAACAAAGTTGGGTAAGAAATGTTGATCAAGCAACCGACGGAAAGAGCCGAGCATGGCGCAAGCACCAGCGGCAACAAAGATCGATGACCCGATCGGAACGTGGGTGATCGACCCGGCCCACTCGAGCGCGGGCTTCTCGGCCACGCACATGGTGTTCTCCAAGGTCAGAGGCGGCTTCAACGAGATCGAGGGCGGCTTTACCGTTGCCGAGGACTCCGCTCGGTCCACGGCCCATGCGGTGCTGAAGGCCGCCAGCATCACAAGCAATAACGAGCAACGCGACGGCCATCTCAGGTCGCCGGACTTTCTCGACGCCGACAAGTATCCCGAGGTCACCTTTGAGAGCACGAAGCTCGAGCTCTCCTCCGACTCCGCAGCCAAGCTCTCCGGCGATCTGAAGATCAGGGACATCGTCCGTCCGATCCAGCTCGACGTGACGTTCAACGGCTTCCTGCCCAAAGATCTCTTTGGCTCAACACGCAGCGCCTTCACGCTTACGGGCAAGTTCAACCGCAAGGACTATGGGCTTACCTGGAACCAGACTCTCGAAACGGGCGGCGTGCTGGTCGGTGACACGGTCACGCTCGAGATAGAGGTGGCGGCCGTCCGCCAGGACGGCTAATTCTCGCGACCGCGATTTCTTTCTTCGAGGAAGCGCTCTAGCTCCGCAGCGAGCGCATCGCCCGACGGGAGCGCGGGGGCATCCGACTCCTCTCTGTCGCTCTCGTCGGAGCGATCCTCGAGAAGCTTCACGTACGCCCGAACGTCATCGTCTGCGGCCACCATCTCGGTGACTCGCGTTTCGTAGACCGAGGTGGCCCGCTCCAGATCGTCGGTCTCGGCGGTTACTCCTGCGAGCTCGACGGCCTTGCGCGTGAGCGCGAGCGCCGCCTTGGGGTTGG
>JACDBF010000024.1 GCA_013695055.1 Actinomycetota bacterium | reverse complement strand
CTCCCCGATGCATGGCGATAAAGGTGGCGACGTCTCGCTCGAGCGAATCCGGCGTGGAAGAGCGAAAGCCTGCTCCGGGCAGCTCCTTACCGAGGCGGCGGCGCTTCCGTCTGAGCTCGTGCCTGTCCTTCTTGTCCAGACCTCCCAGGTAAATTTCCCAATCGTCGCCGAGTGCAAGCACGGCCGAGGTCTCCTCCTGGTCCAGAGTGAAGGCAAACCCAAGGCGATCGGTCGTCTCGACCAACAGCTCTGCGAAACCGAAGGGAACGGGCAGGTTGTGTGCATCGAGCTCGTCCCACGGGCGATCGGTCGTTGCCAGCCACTGGACCAGCGCCTCGGCGACCGGCCCCCGATCAGCGGGGGCACAAATCGGGCCGAGATAGTCGGTGAGATCGATCCCGCCCACGAAGCGCAAGACCTTGCGGCCTGCCTCCTCCTTCTCGTAGAGGGGGACGATCGCGGCGAGCTCTCCCGATCGCCACATCGTCAGGATCACAAGCTCCTTGCCTGCGGAAAACTCCTCCCACCAGGCTTTGTTCCATTCCTGCGTCGCGAACACATGCCGGTTGGGATCGCGGGTCAAGAGCCCACGCCACTCGGGGAGCTCGAAGCAGCTCGCAGTGCAGTCGGTGCGGACGTCCAGGGCCATCGAGCGCACAGTAGCCGCGCCATCTGCGCGGGCCGGCGGGGGACGCCAGCTACCAAAACGGGACAAACCGCCCTTGGTTCGCTAAGGAAAAGGCTACCGCCTCCCGATAAAGAAGCAATCGCCCAGGTCGAGCAGTCCTCTATGAGTTATCGGTTAACTACATAGAGTCACAAATAAGCAATTCCTGGGAGAACGGAGCTTCGACACAGAATGCGTGGCCGCACCACATTGGCATCCCTGGCAGGAAGCGCGCTGGCCGTTGTCTCGGCCGGCGTCCTAGTCGCGTTCTCCCTCACCGCCCAGCGCGCGGCCCTTGACGCAGGCGTCGCAGGTCGTCCGAGTCTGGGGCGGCCGGAGGCACGGACCGGCGACCAGATCCAGCCTATCCGCCTGGCCGAGCTGCCCGATGAGCGGTCTTCTGGGGAAACGTCGCCCCGCGGCACCGCGGCCGACGTCGCGCGCCCGGCGCCAGGCTCGGTCGCGGCCGTCATCGAAACGGTTCTGGAAGCAACTATTCCGGGCGACGGGAGGCTCGCCGAAGCCCCCTCGAACCGGGCCGCCCAGGGCGCGAAGAGCAACGATCCCGCCGGGAGGGACTTCCCCACCTTCGGCGACGCGAACAGCCCGGCCCTTCGGCAGGAAGTCGAGCTTCGCTCAAGCGACATCGTGGCCGCGTTCGCTCCTCCACCCCGCGACGAGCCCACCGGCCCGGCCGGCTCGGGGAATGCGGGTGGCAACGGCGAGGAGGGGAACGATCCGGACGGGGGCACGGGGCCCGAGGAAGAGGAAGGGCCCGACGCCTCCCCCAAGCCAAAGAGAGACAAGAAACCCAAGAAGGACGCCAAGCCGGAGAAAGAGAAGGACAAGAAGCCCAAGGACAAGAAGCCCAAGGACAAGAAGCCCAAGGATAAGGAGCGGTCCGACAAGCCCGAAAAGCCGCGCGACAAGCCGGGTGGCCACGGCCACGACGATGACGGGCACCAGGGCAACGGCCACGAGGATCACGGGAACGGAAACGGGAATGGTCACGACGAGGACGGTGGGCAAGGGGACGGAGACGGCGGCTACGAGGACGACTCCTAGCGCCGAGTGGGTGTCAGGTGGCGCATACCGCCATTCACCACCCGCTCGGCGGAGCAGCGGGGGGCGGTTGGTTAGTCGAGTGCCGAGGTGGGATCGGCTTCGCCGGAGGTGTAGCGCCTCACTATCTCGGCTTGAAGGCGATCGACGACGTCGTGCACCAACCGACGCCGTTCGGAGACCTGGCGCTCGTGCTCTGCGAGCGACTTGACCGTGGCTTTGATCTCCTCGGCGTGAAGCTGCGGCAACCGGGTGAGCGTCTGCTCGCCCACGATCTCTTCGACTCTTCGCCGGGGAACGTCCGCATTGCGCGGAATCGAGAAGTCGGGAGCCCGCTCGGGCAGCGCCGAATCGCCCCTGTCCTCGCTGGGCGAGCCCTCCCCCAAGATCTCGCCGCGCTGCAACCTCTGGACCAGATCCTCCCCGTCCGTGCCGCTGCGGCGCTCGAGCTCGGCCGTGAGGATGTCGATGCGAGCCTGGCACAGCCGCCGCTCGAACGAGAGCTCGTTTTCGCCTTCACGGCATTCGGCACGCATGGCCCGCAAGTGCTCGATCGAAGCACTACCCAACGCCTCGGCATAAGCCGGGTCGGTGATCTTCTCGATGAGTCTCCGATGTTGAACCATCACGCATTGAGCGTACCGCGCCGCAACAGTTCTACTGCGGCAGCCACGATCGCCCACCCACGGACTTAGACTTTCGCCATGCGAGGGGTGGAGGACTACCTCGAGGAGATCAAGCGACTCGAAGAGGACGGCGAGCGCATCACCGCCACCGTTTTGGCTCGCATGCTCGACGTCTCCCTGCCCTCGGCTTCCGAGATGCTCAAGCGCTTGCGATCGGAGGGCTACCTCTCGCGCGACCCAGGCGGGACGATCCTGCTGACCCCCGATGGCCGGCGCCTGGCTCACACGATCCTGCGACGCCATCGGCTGGTCGAATGTCTACTTGTAGACAAACTCGGGATGGGCTGGTTCGAAGTTCATGGAGAGGCTCATCGGATTGAGCATGCGATCTCGGCTCGAGTGGAAGAAGCCATGGCCAAGGCCCTCGACTTTCCGGACTTCTGCCCGCACGGCCACCCCATCTGTCCGGTCGATCTGCGGGCGACCCGCAAGCTGAGCGATCTGGAGCCGGGCGAGCGGGGCGTGGTGGCGCAAATCTCGGAGGTGAAAGAAGTCGTTCTTCCATACCTCGAGCAGAACGGAATACGTCCCGGCGCACGGTTGGTCGTGAAAGACGCCGTCCCGAACGAGGGCCCCATGACGATCGAGAGCGAGGAGCAGGTCAGCTCTCTGGGTCGCGAGCTGGCCGCTCTGGTGAGGGTCATGGACACCGAAGAACCCGGCGGGCCGGGCACATAGAGCCCTATCTGGGGCACTATTGACCTCATGAATCGCGTGAATAGGGTCCTTCGCCTCATCGCCGTAGTGGGGGCCGCGAGCGTGGTGATGGCGGCATGCGGCGGGCCTCAATCGCCGTCCGCTCAACCCGATGACGGCGGGAACGAGCGGCCTTCCCAGAAGGGTAACGAGCCCTCGGCCGGAGCGCAGCCCTCGGCCGATCTCGCTCCCGAGTTCACGGTGACCACCTTCGACGGAGCCGCATTCTCTCTTGCCGACAGGCGGGGCACGCCCGTGGTGCTGAACTTCTGGGAGTCGTGGTGAACGGTTTGCCAAGCGGAGCAGCCGCACCTCAACCAGTTGGCTGAGGAGTACGAAGGAAGAGTCGCCTTCGTGGGCGTGTCCAACCATGACACGGTCGCCGATGGCAAGGGCTACGTCGACAGCCTGGACGTTCCCTATCCCATGGCGCATGCGCCGGAGGTCTGGGAGCAATACGGCGTCCCCTACCAACCCGCCACCGTCGTGATCTCCAGCGCAGGGGAGATCGCCACGCGCGTAGAGGGCCCGATAACTCTCGAGGGCCTGCAGCAGGTCATCGAACAACAGCTCTAGCCCGGGAAAGGCAAAGGCTGTCGCGCACGGCTCGCGAGCCCCCGCGGCGCGTGAGCTAGCTTTTCGTCATGAAACCGGAGTTGCATGCGGATCTCGAGGCGCTTTCTTTCCTGGTCGGGACGTGGACCGGAGAAGGCAAGGGCGGGCATCAAGCCCTTCCGCTACGGAGAAGAGCTCCGCTTCTCACACGCCGGCAAGGCGTTCCTGGCCTACGCTCAAAAAACGTGGTCGCTCGAGGGCGACGGACCACTCCACTCCGAATCGGGCTTCTGGCGCCCTCAGCCGCGCTCGGGCCTCGAGATCGTGGTGGCCCACCCCTTCGGGCTGGTCGAGATCTCCGAAGGCAGCATCGAGGGTCGGCGGATAGCGCTCGCCAGCCGCCATCTTGTCCCAACGTCGACCTCCGATCCGGTCGAGGGCTTCACGCGGGCCTACGACGGAACCGACGGGAGCCTGAGTTACGAGTGCGCGATGGCAAGCTCGGGCTACAGCTTGAGACGCCACCTCGAGGCTCGCCTTATCCGCGCCGGCGACTAGGGGGGGCCAAGGCTCGCCGGACGAGGTCCCCGTCGTGCCCCCAGGCCCAGTCGAGGCTGTCCAGGTCCTCGGGCCCAACCCACCGGACCTCTGCGACATCATCGGCCGGAACCGGCTCGCCCTCGGGAGCTCGGCCCACGAAGCCGAGGGCCAGGACCCACTCGTCCTCTGATCCGTAGGTGTGGGGGACCATCTGGACGCAGTCCTCGATCGAGACCTCGACCTCGAGACCGATCTCTTCGGACACCTCACGCTTCAGACCCTCGATGGGATCTTCCCCCAGACGAAGAAAGCCTCCCGGGACGTCGATTCGACCCTTTTCGGGCTCGAAGGCGCGCACGGCAATGAGGGCCCGGCCACCCCGGACGATGGCGCAGCCGACGGTCGGCGCCATGTTCCGATACCACTTGCGGTCACACGACTCGCAGTGCGCTCCGCCCTCGCCGTCCGGCTCGAGCAACGAGCTCCCGCAGGCGGGACAGAAGCGAAAGGGCTTCATCGCTCGCGCGAGGGAGGCGCCGCCTTTCCTTCCTCGGCCTCGTTGAAACGAGCGAGCGCGAACAAGAGGTCGGATACGCGATTGAGATACCTCAAGACCTCGGATCCGGCCACCTTCTCCTGGTTGTGCATGCGAACCGCGTGGCGCTCGGCTCGCCGGACGGTCGAACGTGCGAGATCGAGGCCCGCCGAGCCCAGCGTCTCGCCCGGAAGCACGAACTCCTGGGGCAGGGGATGCACTTCCAGCAGCTCATCGATATCGGCCTCGGCCCGCTCGGTCATCGACGCGGTCACCTTGGAGACGCCGTCGGCGAGCTTTGTCCGGTTTTCCGGGGCGGTTGCCAGCTCCGCGCCGGCGACAAACATCTCACGTTGCAAGCGAATGACGATGCCTTCCACGCGCCCGCTCAATCCGGCGGCGCGCGCAATTCCCATGGCCGACACGGCTTCGTCAAGGGTGCCGTAAGCCTCGGTCCGGAGGTCGTCCTTGGAAACCCGGCCCCCGTAGAGCAGCCCGGTCGTTCCGTCGTCGCCTTTCTTCGTGTAGATCTTCACGTTCCAGAACCCTAATCCGCGCGCACCTCCAGTATCTATATGCTCTGGGCAGGGCACACCACCAACGGCTCGGGCTCCCGGTGTTGTGCAGGGCGAGACAAGGAGGCTGTTCAAGGTGCGCACAATACGAGTCAACTGGTTGCTCTCGCTTGTCGCGCTGTCGCTGGTTGCAGCAGCTTGCGGCGGAGGAAACCCGGCCGACACCAACGATGCCGGCGGAGGTGGAGGAAGCGGCAGCGACATCGGGGTTTCACTCGCTTTCGACGTCGGCGGACGCGGCGACCAGTCATTCAACGACGCGGCCCTCCGCGGCCTGCAGGCTGCCATCGACGAGGATCTCGTCACCCAAGAGAACACCGACTTCATCGAGCCGAACGCGACGGGCTCCAACCGCGACGACAATGTCGTCAACTTCGCCGAACAAAGCTACGACCTCGTCGTCCCCGTGGGCTTTGCGTTCTCCCCCGGCATCGACAAGATCGCGCCCGACTACCCCGACGTGAATTTCGCGGTCGTCGATGGATTCGCATGCCTGGAGAAACCGTGCGAGAACGTTTCGAACCTGACCTTCAAAGAGCAGGAAGGATCCTTCCTGGTCGGCGCTGCCGCCGCCCTCAAGTCCGAGACCGGGACCGTCGGCTTCCTCGGCGGGCAGCAGGGCACCGGGCTGATCGAGCGCTTCGAAGCCGGCTTCGCAGCCGGGGCTCAGGAGGTCGATCCCAACATCGAGGTGCTCGTCGAATACATCGGCGACTCGACCACGGCCTTCAACGACCCCACTAAGGGCGAGGCTCTGTCGGCAAAGATGTACGACGAAGGAGCCGACGTCGTCTACCACGCAGCCGGCGCGTCGGGGGCGGGGCTCTTCAAGGCCGCAGTGGCGGCAAACAAGCTGGCCATCGGGGTCGACTCCGACCAGTCGCTCACGGCCAGCCCCGAGCAACAGAGAGTCATCCTCACGTCGATGCTAAAACGCGTCGACACCGCGGTTCACGACGTCATCCAACAGGTCGCCGACAATGCGTTCAAATCGGGAACGCAGGTGTTCGGTCTCGCGGAGGATGGTGTGGGTTACGCGGTCAACGAGTTCAACGACAACGACGAGCTGCTGACGCAAGACATCCAGTCCCAGCTCGACGACTTCAAACAGCAGATCATCGACGGAGAGATCAAGGTCCCCAGCGAACCCT
>JACDBF010000015.1 GCA_013695055.1 Actinomycetota bacterium | reverse complement strand
TTCTACGGCGGCAATGCTCAGTCCGAGCGCCAAGAGCTGATGCACGCTGGCAAGATCAAGTCGCCGGCTCTGTGGGAGATGGCCAACGCGCAGGGGCTCCGCGCGGGCATCTACAACCTTCCGCTTTCCTACCCGCCCCGAGCTCTCGACGGTTGGATGGTCTCGGGGATGATGACGCCGGGCTTCGGAGAGCAGCTCACGGGCTTCGCCCACCCGCCTTCCCTCGAGGCGCGGATACTCTCGATCGTCCCCGGATACCAGGTCGACACCAGCGCCAACTGGGAGAAGGACTACAAGGACGCCACGCTCTGCGAGCACGCGCTCGAAATCCTGAAGCAGCGGCGCGCCGTCCTCGAAGACCTGTTGATGCATGATCCCGTCGACATCGTCTTCACCGTGCTCGAATCCGCCGACCGTCTCCAACATGTCTACTATCGTTACCTCGATCCCGCCGAGCAGCTCTACGACTCGCCGCAGGGGCGCTCGATGCGGCCCGCTCTCGCGGAGTGCTTCGCCGCGATGGACGACATCGCCGGCCTGCTCGAGGACTACGCGGGCCCGGACGGTTCCACTCTCATCTGCTCCGATCACGGCTTCACCGCATGGGAGTTCTCCGCGCATACCAACTCGTTGCTCGAGCAGTGGGGATATCTGAAGCTGAAACCCGCGGCGCGCGCCATGAAGACGCGCGCCGCGCGATCGCTCGTGCCTCTTGCGAAGCGACTGCTCCCGGCGAAAGTCGCCAGAGAAGCAAAAGGCAAGACGTTCGCAGCCGTCGACTGGCAGCACACGCGCGCGTTCGCGTCGCCGGTACCGCAGCAAGGAGTCTTCGTCAACCTGAAAGGCCGAGAGCGTTTCGGGACCGTCGAACCGAAAGATCTCGGAAGCCTCAAGAGTGAGATCGCCGCGCGGTTTCTGGCCCTTCAGGGGCCGGACGGGAAACCAGTGACCGATGTCGTCTACCGGTCTGAGGACGTGTTCCATGGCGACGCGCTCGACGGCGCGCCCGATGTCCTGCCGGTGCTGAAGGATCATCGCTTCGAGCTGGACGACGAAATCTTCCACAACCGCCCGTTCACCGACCTCTCCCATCTTCCCCGCGGCGTCCACCACCCCGCCGGGATAGTGGTCATGAACGGACCGGGAGTGCAGACGGATTCGAACCTCGCCGCGTCGGTGGCGGACGTATGCCCCACTCTTCTCTATCAGGCAGGCCTCAAGGTTCCGGCCGGACTCGACGGTGCGGTCATTGCAGACGCTTTTTCCAAAGATCATCTCCAACAATTGCCCGTTGAGATGGTCGCCGCCCTATCATTTGAGGACAGAGACGAGAGCTCACCTTATTCAGAGGAGGAAGAGGCAGCCATAGAAGAGTCTCTCCGGGGGCTCGGCTACCTCTAACGCCCATGGCACAACCCGCGGCGACAATCGACCAGCCCCCGGCGCAGCAGCGTCAGCCTCTGCAGCGGCGCAGCGCCAAGCGCATCGCCCTTCGGGTGATGGCCGACGCAATGGCGGTTTCATCGGCCCTGTTCTTATCTTCGTTCATCTACTTCGAGTTGCTCGGCCGCGTGCCGGCCGCGCGCTTTGATCTGGGCAGCGTCGTGATAACGAGTTTCGCTTATGCATTGCTCACGGGCATAGCCACGCCGGTCCATATTCTGCTGTTCTATCTCTACGGCCTGTATGAACCGCGCCAGGTGCTCGGCCCGATCAACGAGTTCAAACAGGTGTTCCACGGGGTTATCGCCGGAACCGTGTTGATCTTTCTCGCGGACTCGTTCTTTCGCCTCAACTTGGCCCGCGGATGGGTGCTGCTGACGGCCGTATCGGGCCTGGTCGTCGTCGGTGGGGAACGTCTCTTCGTTCGCAAGATGTTGCATTTCTTGCGGCGACGGGGCGGCGACATGACGCGCATGATCGTTCTTGGCACCAATCACGAAGCCCGCACAGTCGCTCGCACGCTCGAGCGAGAAACATGGCTCGGTTATCGCATCGTGGGCTTCGTAGACGATCGCAGCGACGTGGGTGAAGAGATCATGAAGGGGTGTCCCGTCCTCGGCTCAACCTCCGACATCGGAGACCTCGTGCACGAGCACAGCGCCACTTTGGTTCTGGTGGCAGCATCGGCCTTCGATGCGACTCGGCTCAACCGCATCATCTGGGAGCTCCAAGATGCGGATGTCGATCTCCAGATCACCTCGGGCACCATCGACCTCATGGCATCACGCATGGTCGTGCAGTCGGTTGCAGGGGTGCCGCTCCTCTACGTTCGCCGCTCGGGCATGGACAAGTCTCAACGCACCGTCAAGCGCTCCCTCGACATAGTCGGAGCGGCGCTTGGCATATTGCTGCTCAGTCCATTTCTGGCTGCGTTCAGCCTATGGATCCGCAAGGACTCTCCTGGACCGACGATCTTCAAGCAGCTGCGCGTGGGCCAAGACGGCGAGCGGTTCGCCTGCTGGAAGTTCAGGACCATGGTTCAAGATGCCGAACAGAGGCGCGGCGAGCTGGAGCAACTTTCGGAAGGCCCCGGCCTTCTCTTCAAGCTCAAAAAGGACCCTCGGATCACCCATACCGGGCACTTCCTACGCCGCTTCTCACTCGACGAGCTCCCGCAGCTGTGGAACGTGCTCCGAGGCGAGATGAGCCTCGTCGGACCCCGACCCGCTCTTCCCAGCGAGGCGGAGCAGTATGACGACTGGATCCGCAACCGCCTCAACGTGAAGCCGGGCATGACCGGGCTGTGGCAGGTGAGCGGCCGGACCGACACCACCTTCGCCGACTACGTCCGCTACGACCTCTTCTACATCCAGAACTGGTCGCTCTCCCTTGACCTGTGGATCCTGTGGCGGACCTTTCGGGCCGTAGCGACGGCAGAAGGCGCCCACTAAAGCGCCGAGTGGGTGGCGAGTGGCGGAATGCGACATCCACCACCCACTCGGCGGGGGAACCGGCGGCGCGCTGAGGCCCGCCTCGGAAGGCGGGCCTCTCTCTTGCTCGAAGCCGGTGGTCAGCTAAATTTCGGGAAACTGCAACTCAAACGCGTGAGCTCTCCTTCGAGCGGTTGCCAGAGGCCACTGCGAGCGCTAGACCTCCAAGCACAAGGTGAAGGATGTTGTCCGCCACGCTGTATTCGTGAGGGATCAGACCAAAGAGCTCCGGAATGAAGAACCCGATAATGCCAACAAGTAGGTAGACGACGCCCAGTCCAGTGACGACTGACTTGACCGCGCTGTTCGCGGCTGAGAACCCGACATAGGCGAGCAATCCTCCCGTACCAAGGTGGATAAGGTCCTCAACAATGTCGACATTGAATAGCCCGAGCAAGCCGTCTTCTGGATCACCCACGATGAGGCCAACAACGCCGATGAGCAACAAAACGCCCCCTACCACCTTTGCGTACATCCTTGCCGGACTGTCTGTCCTTACATCTGCCACTTAGTCCCCTTTCCATATTCCTCTGCCTGCTCTTCAACAAGTTCCCTACCGGGTAGTTCGTTGGACCCAGCCTATAAGGATTGCGTTACCGGTGCCCCGACTGGGCCTCACAAATAACCAAGATTGCGTAGGGATTCCTCGATCTGGGCCTCTTCTTCCGCGGAGTAGGGAGACGCCTTTGCCCCCTCGCCGGCAAGGGGCAGCTCCATCGCCTCGATCACGATGGGGTGGGCGCTCACGAGTCCCGCCGGGAGATGCTCGGCGAGCACCCGGCCGTCGACCTCAGGGATCTTCAAGTCCGCAAGATAGAGCGCGGTGGGCATGATGTCGTAGACGCTCGCCTCAAGGGCGGAAGCCGGCGCGACATCGGGGCCCGAGATGCTGAAGATCCCATCCATGTGGTGAAAGCCGCGCGGCAGGGCCCGGTAGTCGGTCAGGACACTTGGCGAATAGAGCCCGTCGGATAGCTCGTAGGTGTAATCGCGACACACTGGAAAAAGGTCCGGACCACCGGATGCCTGATCCCCGTGCATGACCTCTTCGCGCTTGTAGACACGATCCACCACGGGCTTACCGTCATCTGGGTCTACGAGCTCTGCGAAGCGTTCGATGATCTCGTCACGAGTCGACTCGTAGCCAGAGCGACCGACGACCCCGTAGGGCTCCCGGCCTTCGAGGTTCACGTAGACACCCTGCTGGGGATTGGGGGCCGAGAAGGCTTTCGTCCCCGACCAGTCGATGGACGAATGAGCGGCCCCCTTTGCCTTCTTCCACACCGATCGCGGGATCGCTTTCTTCGCCGCGCGCGCCGCGCGCCTCAGGCTTGCAGAACTTCCCACCGTTCCGGCCCCCGACACTGAGAGAAGACCCCACTCGCGCAGGGCAAGGTTCACGTTCAAGACCTTCTCCTTGGGGCCGAAGCCGTGGTCCGACATAGTCACCACGAAACCATCCGGCCCTGCCCAATCGAGAAGGTCACCGATCACCGCATCCATCTCGTCGAAAAAGCTCCAGACACGTTCGCGAATAGACGAGGCCTCGGGACGATGCCAGTGCTCGCACGAAGGATCGATGTACTTGTAGTGGGCATGCATGAGCCGGTCGGGGGCCTCGAGCACAGCGAAGAGCAAGGGCACTTCATCGCGCTTCTCCAGAATCGCGCCGAGCGCCCGGCGCTTGGTTGCGAGATTGAGGGACAACCGCTCCTCTATGTGGGTCGTTTTCCAGTCATCGTCGTAGTTGACTTCGATATCGATCTCATAGCTGCCGGTGCGCTCGAGTATGTCGGCCGCCAGGTCCTCGGGATGGGTGAAGGACTGGGGAGTGGTTCCGCCTCCTTCGGGCGTCAACATACCGGAGACGGCCCAACCGTGCACGGGCGGCGCGGGATAGGTCATGGGGATATTGAAGAGACCGACCGCCGCGCCCTGTGCGTTGGCCGCGTTCCAGATGGCGGGCGACTTGACTACATCGAGCCGGACGAGCCCACCTTTGCGCTGTGCGTTTCCGACGGTGAAGCCGAAGATCCCATGCTTGCCGGGGTTGACGCCGGTAAAGATGGAGGTCCAGCCGGGAGGCGTATACGGAGGGTGCGTCGAGGTCAGGATCCCGGTCGCTCCGCCCGCAAGAAGCGCCTTGAGACGCGGCATGTGCCCCGCGTCGAAAGCGGGGTCGAGAACCCTGAATGTGGCTCCGTCAAGCCCGAGCAGCAGAACTTTGTTCACCGAGTCACCGCCGTAAGAGTCTGTAGACCGTTAGCAGGATAGCCACAAAAAAGAGAGTGTCGCCGACGATCAACGCGGGCACCACGAGGGTCGTGAGGGGGCCGATCACGAATACGATGGCCGCGACGTCGGGCGTTCCGGGAGTAGGCAGCAGACGCCGTCGTGCGAGGGCCGCCGTCCATTTGCTTCCCGTGGAAGTCGCGGGTTCCGTCCTCGTCTCTCCCGAGATAAGAGCAAAATAAAAGGCCATGAAGCCGTAGGCAACAGCGAACCAGAACTGTGCCCCTCCTTCCACCCGCCAGAGATAGACCGCAAGTCCCGCGGATGCGCTCGCGCGCCGTGCGCCGTCGCCAAGCTCATCGAGAACCATGCCGCGGGGGCTCGACGTCCCCAGCGCGCGCGCGAGCTTGCCGTCCACGCAATCCAAAAGGAAGGAAACATAGAACAAGAGTGCGCCTACGACTAGTCCGGCGCGCGTCCCGGTCGCAAACGCAAAGCCCGTCGGAAGGCCCAAGGCGACAGATATCGCGGTGACGGCGTCGGGTGAAAGCGAGCGGCTGCGCGCAAGCGCGCGCGTAAGCGGGAGAGCTATTGGGTCTACCGCAAATACGGTCCACCAGTAGTCGCGGCTCTTGGCTCCGACGGGCAGCTCCGAAGTCTGACTCACGCGTCCCCGCTCACGAGGTGGTGGCGGGATCGATGAGCCCTCTGCCGCGCGCTTGCTCCCACGCGCCGATGGCGATCCCGGCAGCGAGCCCCGGATCACGCCGGAAGACCGCCTTGACGACATTGTGAGCGAATAGGCCCAGCAATCCCCACCACAGCGCCGCCTTGTGCCGCCTGTCCTGCGGCATGTTCTTGCGGAAGAGGTAAAAGTGGTTGGCGAGCTTCATGCGCTCGAGCTTTATCGAGGGCATGCGGCCGGTCGAGGTCTTGAAGTGCTCGCAGCGCGCTCTCGGCGTTTGCACGAGCACCCAGTTGCGCGACACACGATAGGAGAAATCGATGTCTTCCTGGCTCGCATATCCCGATAGTGCCTCATCGAAGCGCTCGCGTTCGAAGACTGAACGGCGGAAGGACATGAAATAACCGACGAACGCCTCTTGCTTTTTGACGCCGGCCGACTCCGAGGTTCCTTCGAGCCAGAAACCACCCCGCACCCGGCCGCTCGCCTCGGGCCACCAACCGCCGATGCCGAAAAGGCGCCTCCACATCACCGATGCGATCGGGGGCCGGGCCGCCGTTACCGGCGCCGCGCGCACGCCCCCGAGATCGTTCCCCCAGCGCGCGTACTCTTCGATGATCCGCTCGTGGCAATCGGGCTCGAGATAGACGTCGTCGTCGATGAGAAACACCGGGTCGCCGGTCGTGCGATCCAGTGCGACGTTCCGCTGGCGCGGCAGCCCCCGGGGGGCCGGGTGCACGTAGTCAAGGGATATACCGGCTCCCGAGCACAGCTCCTCTATGTCGGCCCGCACTGCCGCGCGCTCGCTCGAGTCCACGATGCAGATCTCGCCGGGTGCAACCGTTTGGCTCACCAGGCTCTCGACGGTGGTCAGAAGCTCGCCGGGCCGGTTGCGAGTAGCGATGAGAAAAGAGGAGCGGGCTGCATCCACGTGGGCCACGACGGCCGGCAGGCTAGCGTCAGCCAGAGATGCCCTCACCACTCACGCGCGCGATAAAGCGAGGGT
>JACDBF010000435.1 GCA_013695055.1 Actinomycetota bacterium | reverse complement strand
CCGTAAGGGAGACCCCCTTAGAGCGGTGCACTGGCGGTCGGCGGCGCGCGCCGGCCGGCTCATCGTTCGTGAATACGAAGAAGACCTCCAGACGCGCGTGACGGTGGTCATCTCGGGTCGCGATTGGGGGGAGCCGCCGGAGTCGGCCTTCGAATGGCTCGTCAGCGCGGCCGCGTCCATCGCTCGTTACGCTCTGAAGGCGGGCCACCCGGTCGACCTGATCGGGCCCGAGGCGCGGCTGACCGACGCAAATCACACGACGTCGCTCGACTGGCTGGCGCGTCTCGCCCCGGTCGACGAGCCGTTGACTCCACTCGTAAGACGCGCATCGCAGCGCATGAATCGGCGCGGCACGATCGTGCTGCTCACTTCGAGCGCGGGCCGGGCCGGGGCGGATCTGCCCGCGGCCGTGCACGCCGGACGAGCCGCCGGGACAAGGCCCGTAGCGGTCGCCGCCCTCGCGTCGTCGTGGGTCGGCAAGCTCGAAGAGCCGAAATGGGTAACCAGTCCTCAATTGAGGCGGGGCGAGCTTCTTACGATCGCCAAGGGAAAGGATCTGAAGAAGTGCCTGGGGGCGTGATCGACGCGGTACGCCGCGTGAACGCGACTCAGCGTCCGGAGGATTCCGTGCCTCTCAGAGCCCTCGTGTTGGCCGCGGTCATGACCAGCGTCGGGGCCGTCGCATCCCAGGGCGCACTATCGATCACCCGGACGATCATCTTCTGTACCGTCTTGCCGGCCGCGTACTGGATCTCCTACATTCGGCGCGGCAAAGACAACTGGCACATCAAGCTGGCGCTGGCGATCGGCGCGGTCGTAGCGCTGTTCGGCTTCTTCGGTCAGCTCGGCGGTATCGCCACTCTCGACGAGATCCGCTTTCCTCTCGCCGACATCTTTCTGTGGGTACAAGTTCTGCACAGCTTCGATCTTCCTCAACGAAAGGATCTGCACTTCTCGTTGGGTTCTTCTTTGGCCCTCATGGGCGTGGCCGGGTCGCTCGCCCAAAGCATGTCCTTTGCCCCGTTCGTCGTCGTCTACTTCCTGTGCGCGATCAGCGCCCTCTATTACGGTCACAAGAGCGAAGTCCACGACAACGCGGGCTCGGTGCTCAAGGCGACGTACGGCCGCTCATCTCCGGCGGCGGCGTGGTCGGATATCGCACGCGCCGCGGGCATGGTCGTGCTCGTTGCGTCGGTGCTCTTCCTGGTGACTCCGCAGCCTGCCGGAGTGCGGACGTTCTCTCTTCCCTTCGCCCTGGGCGACGGCCTTGGAGTCGCGGCCGGCGGCTCGATCGTCAACCCCGGCTTCGGCTCGGGTCAGGCGGGCTCCCGATCGTCGGGCGCGGCTTATCACGGCTTCAACGACAGGATGGATCTGAGGGTGCGGGGCGATCTCTCGGATGACATCGTCATGCGTGTGAGGGCATCGGCTCCCGCGATGTTGCGGGGTTTGATCTTCGATACCTACGACGGCGTGGCATGGTCACAACCCTCTTCGGACCCCGTCCCGCTGGACGGCGGGCCGCCCTACGGTTATCCGGGCGCTTTTCGCGACCTCGGCCCCCGAGCGCTCGTCAGCCAGACTTTCTATATCGAGGCCGAACAGCCCAACGTTCTCTTCTCCGGGGCCTATCCCGACCAGATCTACTACGACGGCGGCGTCGGGGTCGACGCCAATGGGGGCCTGCGCACCGGGGGAACCATCACCGACGGAACCGTCTACAGCGTGGTGGCGAGCCGGGGCGGGGCGACCGCCGACGAGCTGCGCAGCGCCCAAAGCCCCCCCACCTCTGAAGGGCTGGAGCGCTATCTCGCCGTCCCCGAGATCCTTCCCGCGCGCGTGGCCCGACTCGCTCGCCGCATCACTGCAGGCGAGGACACGGTCTACGACAAAGTCAAAGCGATTGAGGCCTATATGGCGGAGAACTATCGTTACTCCACCCAGTCACCGGTGCCCCCTGAGGGCCGGGACGCCGTGGATCACTTTCTCTTCGACACCGATGTCGGCTTCTGCGAGCAGTTCGCATCCGCGACCGCCATCATGCTTCGGACGCTCGATGTCCCCGCCCGGGTGGTAGCGGGCTACACCCCCGGGTCGCGTAATCCCTTGACCGGCTACTATGAGGTAAGGAACTCCGACGCGCACTCGTGGGTCGAGGTCTACTTTGACCGCTACGGCTGGTACGAGTTCGATCCCACCTTTGCGGTCCCGCCTGCAACGGAGACCACCGCGAGCACGATCCCCCTGGCGCGCGCCTTCGAGCTGGTGGCGACGAAGCTGGGAGCGATCGACGGCGTCAACGCGGGCCGAGTGGCTCTGACCGCGGCTCTCGCCGCCCTTGGCGCATGGGGAGCGGTCATGGCGTGGCGGCGGCGATCAGCAGGGCTGGCGCGGCGCGTGGAGAGAGGCGCTGGAGCTCCGTCGGGGCCCGTCGAGAGGGCATGGCGATCCCTGGAAGACGCTCTGCGGAATGCGGGCCGGCCGCGCCCTCCGTCCGAGACCGCCCGCGAGGTGCTGGCGCGCCTCGGGGCAACTGAGGTCGCCACGAGCGCCTTCGAGGAGGAGCGGTACTCGGCGCGCCTGCCTGGGGCCGACCGGGCGGGCCGGGCGGTACGCGAGCTCGAGCGCCTGGCCGGGACCATCGAGAGCGACAACCCGTTCTATGCCGGAAAACGTTCGAAAAACGAACGCTGATCCGCTCAGAACGCCTTAGCCGGCGGACTGGAGGCGGCGAGCCGGCTCAGGTCCAGCCTCGCCAGTCGGTGAGCTCGCTCGCCTCGGTCCGGCGCGTCAGCGGGCGAGGGCCAGCTTCTTGGAGCGGGTAGCCGAGGTAGATGAAGCCGGCTATGAGCTCGCCGGCAGACACCCCGAGGTGAGCGCGCACCTCCTCTAGCTCGGTGGCTCGCCCCGTTCTCAGCATGGCCCCGAACCCCAGGT
>JACDBF010000434.1 GCA_013695055.1 Actinomycetota bacterium | reverse complement strand
TTTTGCCAAAGAACTTGGTGATCGTCGAGTCGCCCGCAAAGGCCAAGACGATCGAGAGGTACATGGGCAAGGACTACAGGGTCCTGGCCTCGATGGGCCACGTTCGCGATCTCCCCAAGTCTGACTTTGGGATCGAGGTCAACGGCGGCGTGAAGCTCTCCTATAAGGCGCTCGAGCAGGCCAACTCCAAGAAGGCGGTCACCGCCATCCGCAAAGCCTTGAAGGACGCCGAGACCGTCTGGCTCGCTCCTGACCCCGACCGGGAGGGCGAGGCCATCGCCTGGCACATCGCCGAGCTCGTGAAGCTGAAGCCCGAGTCGACCCGCCGCGTGGCATTCAACGAGATCACCAAGAAGGCCATCACCGAGGCGTTCGATAGTCCGCGCTCGATAGACATGAGCCTGGTCGATGCGCAGCAGGCTCGCCGGGCCGTTGATCGGATCGTCGGCTACAAGCTTTCTCCTTTGCTATGGCGCACGGTCGGCCCGAACCTGTCCGCCGGAAGGGTGCAAAGTGCCGCGCTCCTCCTGGTTGTGCAGCGTGAGCGCGAGATCCGGGCCTTTCGTGCGCGCGAGTTCTGGGACATCAGCGCGCGGCTGGCGACCGACGAAGAAGACGAGTTCGTCGCCGTCCATCCCGTCGGCGAGAAACAGAAGTTCTCGCTCGACAACGAGGCCGGCGCGAGCGAGCTGACCGAACGGGTTCGGCCCGGCCCCTGGACGGTTGCCGCCGTGCGCAAGTCCGAGCGGACGCGCAAGCCCCCGGCCCCCTTCCGAACCTCCACCCTGCAACAGGCGGCGTCGAGCAAGCTCGGCTTTCCCACCTGGAAGACGATGAAGGTCGCTCAGTCGCTCTATGAGGGCGGCCACATCACCTACATGCGAACGGATTCGACCAACATCTCTCAAGAGGCCCACGGAGACATCGGACGAGCAGTGAAAGAGCAATTCGGCGAGCATTATCACCGGGCCCGCCAGTTCGCCGCTAAGACCAAGGGCGCCCAGGAAGCACACGAGGCGATCCGCCCCGCGGCGATCGCAAAGGCGCCCGGCGACATGGGCGGCGAAACGAGCGCGGACGGCCTCCGCCTCTATGAGATGGTCTGGCAGCGAACCATGGCCTCCCAGATGGCCGACGCCGTCTACGACGCAACGTCAGTCGACGTCGACTCCAGGGGAGTGACCTTCAGAGCCACCGGACAAATCCTCAAATTCGATGGTTACCTGCGTGTCTACTTGGACAAGGCGGACGACGAGCCCGACGATGTCGAGGGGCTTCTCCCCGATCTGTCCGAAGGACAGGCGCTCGACCTGCGCTCGCTCGATCCAGAGCAGCACTTCACGCAACCTCCGCCCCGCTTTACCGAGGCGACTCTCGTGAAGGAGATGGAACGATTGGGCATCGGCCGGCCGTCGACCTACTCTCCGACGGTCCAGCTGTTGTCGACGCGCGAGTATGTGCGCTCCGAGAGCCGCCGCCTGTTCCCCACGGCGCGCGGGGAAGTCGTGACCGACCTGCTCGAGGCGCATTTCCCCGACTTCGTAGACGCGAGCTTCACGGCGCGCATGGAAGATGAGCTCGATGAGATCGCCGAGGGCGACAAGCAGATGGTGCCGGTGGTACGCCAGTTCTTCGACTCGTTCACGGCGCATCTCGCCGAGCAGAAGGACAAGATCACTCGGCCCGAGCGTCCGACCGACAAGACTTGCCCGGAGTGTGAGCGGCCGGTTGTCGAGAAGTTCGGCAAGCACGGCCTGTGGTTCCTGTCGTGCTCCGGCTGGCCGGACTGCAAATGGTCCCAACAGCTCGATGAGTCCGGAGAACCCCTGCCCGATCCGGAAGGAACGGGAGAGCCTTGTCCCAGATGCAGCTCTGAGCTGGTGGCTAAGTCCGGTCGTTTCGGCCCGTTCGTCGGGTGCTCGAACTACCCAACGTGTAAGTACATAAAGAAGGAGCCTCCCAAGGAGACCGGCGAGTCGTGCCCCGATTGCGGCGAGCCACTTGTCGAGCGGCGGGGTCGTTTCGGCCCGTTCGTCGGGTGCTCAAACTATCCCAAGTGCAAGTACATAAAGAAGGATAAGAAGACGACTGCCCGCAAGAAGACTGGTGCTCGCAAGAAGACCACTCGCAAGCCTGCGGCCAAGAAAGCTCCTGCGGCCTCGTCTTCCTCCGGTACTGAGAGCTGAGCGGCCTGCAATCCCGAGCCATCATCTGCTCCTATCCCTAGTATGTGATTCACACCAACTGAAAGGGAAGGGCTAGATCCAACAGGCGCCGGACCAGCCGGATCTCCATGTGGTGGCGACCTCCGAGGAGAGCGTCACCTATCTGACGCTGCTCAAGAACGGCAATTTCCTGCGTTTCTTCCTGGCCCAGTCGGTGTCGAGCCTCGGGGACTGGGTCGGCGTGATCGCCATCGCATCATTGGCCTACAGGAACTTCGGGAACGGAGGCGTTGGGCTGATCATGTCGGCGCGCGTCCTTCCGGGCTTCTTCGTCGGCCCGCTCACCGGAGTGCTCGCCGACCGGTGGGACCGCAAGAAAACGATGGTGCTGGCCGACATCAGTCGTGCAGTCATCGTCTTCTCTCTTCCGTTCGTGCCCAACCTCGCCTACTTCTTGCTGGCATCGGCATTGCTCGAGAGCTTGACGCTGGCTTGGGGACCGGCCAAGGATGCCGCGCTGCCTCATTTCGTGCCCAAAGCACACCTAACGCATGCCAACTCCCTGTCGCTCATTGCCATCTACGGCCCGTGGCCGCTCGCGACGGTCGTCTTCGCATTGCTGGCCGGGCTGGGCAATCTCCTGGGCGACCGCGTAGCGGTTTTGAGCGGGCTCTCGGGCAGTCCTGAGTCGCTTGCGCTCTGGACCGATTCAGTCACGTTTGCCTTTTCGGCGGTGATGATCTCCACCCTTGCGATACCGGTATCGAAGGGCCGTTTGGGGAAATTCGACTTGGCACAGGTCAAGAGGGACCTTGTTGAGGGCCTTACCTTCGTGCGGGACCACCCTCAAGTGCGCCCATGGATGCTCGGCATCGCGATCACCTTTACCGCCGCCGGCGCGGTCTTCTCTTTGGGGCCGGAGTTCGTGACGAGCATTCTGGGGTCCGGTCCTACGGGGTTCGGCTTCGTGATCGGTTTCTTCGGGACGGGAATGATGGTCGGATTGCTCGCCGCAGGGTTGCTGATCAAACGCATGAAGAAGGACGTTCTGTTCTCGGCTTCGATCCTGCTGCTGGGGGCGGGTCTCATAGCCCTAGCGAGCATGAGCAGCCTCACCGCGACCCTTCCCATCGCCGGCGCCCTCGGATTCTTCGCCGGCGTCGGCTACTCGGTCGGCTACTCCCTCATGCAGGAGACGACCGAGGATGAGCTGCGCGGCCGGACTTTCAGTGCCGCGTACACCTTGATTCGCATCGGGACGCTCGGGGGCCTGGGCTTCTTTCCTCTCGTTGCCGATCGCGTCCAGATCGGCACCGTTCAACTTCCGGGCGACGCCACCTTGGCGTTGCCGGGAAGCCGCGTCACGTTGTGGCTTGCGGGCTTGCTCGTGATCGTCGGCGGCGTTCAGTCGTTGCGCGCCATCAGGGACAGAGAGGTGGCCCAACCTGCCCCTTCGAAGCGCGCTCTCCCCGGCTATTTCGTCGTCTTCGAGGGCGGAGAAGGCGCCGGCAAGAGCACTCAGATGACCGCTTTGGTCAAGTGGTTGGAGGCGCGTGGCAACGATGTCGTAGAGACGCGCGAGCCCGGAGCCACGCGTGTCGGAGAGCGCATAAGAGGGCTGTTGCTCGACCCCGGTGCAACCGATCTCGATGAGCGAGCGGAGGCCCTGCTCTACGCTGCCGATCGGGCTCAACATGTTGCAGAGGTCATTCGCCCGGCGCTGGCCAAGGGAAAGATCGTCGTGTCGGATCGATTCGTCGATTCGTCACTTGCTTATCAAGGAGCGGGTCGGGAGCTGGGAGTGGAGCGCGTTCTGGAGATCAGCAAGTGGGCAACGGGCGGCCTGATGCCCGACCTCGTCTTTCTGTTGAAGGTGGATTCTGTTACGGCACTCGAGCGCATCGACGGTGAGCGCGACAGGCTCGAGCGGGAAGATGCGGCGTTCCACGAACGCATCGAAGGGGCTTACGCGCAACTCGCCCGTCAACATCCAGACCGGTTTGCAGTGATCGATGCCAATCGCACTCCCTCTGAGGTCCACGAGGACGTCAAAACGGCTTTCGGAGAGCGCCTGGGCGAGGCCACGGACCCCGGCGAAGCCATCCCGCTCCGTCCCCAGCCCAACCCGGTGGTGCGATGAAACTAGGGGGCCGGGCGTGACGGTGTGGGACGCGCTGGATGACGGACGCACGGTCAAGGGCATCGAGCGCCAGATCGCTTCGGGGGAAGCCGCGCAGTCGTGGCTCTTGTTGGGCCCTCGCGGATCCGGGAAAGGGGCCGTCTCAAAGGCGATGGCGGCTGCGCTCATTTGTTCGCGCGAACCTAACGTGGGATGCGGTCGATGCTCGGTGTGCGCGCGCATCGCGCGACGGCGCCATCCCGACGTCCACCACATCGTTCCCGAGGGTCCTCTGATTGCCGTCGATGTGATTCGAGAAAGCGTGATCCCCGAGGCTTCTCGCTCACCGTTCGAAGGCGAGCGCAAGGTCTTCATCCTCGAGGAAGCCGAACGGATGAACGAGCCCGCTCAAAACGCGTTGCTGAAGACCCTCGAGGAGCCACAACTCGATACCGCCTTCATTCTGCTGTCCGAGGCCGAAGAGGAGGTGCTCGAGACGATTCGGTCGAGATGCAGGATCGTGCGCCTCGAAGCGGTTCCGGAAGCGCGGGTCGTAGAGCTCCTCGAAGCCGAGGGGGCCAATCATGACGATGCCGTTGTTGCGGCGCGCGTGTCTGAAGGAGACTTGGAGGCTGCCCGGTCGCTTGCCTTTGATGCAAGCGTGAAGGCGCGACGCCGAGCGTGGCTAGGCGTGCCCGGGCGGCTCGAGTCCACCGTCGATGCGCTCGATGCCGCAGCCGAGATCCTGGACGATGCTCGCCGCGCCGGCAAAGAGCATGAACGCGAGCAGAAGGTGGAGATTCAAGAGCTGGCTGAAGCTATGGGAGAGG
>JACDBF010000387.1 GCA_013695055.1 Actinomycetota bacterium | reverse complement strand
GTCGTAGGTCTTGGTGTCTCCCTCATCGGCCGCGCCGCTCCCTGCAAGGGTGACCGTGGGAGCGACGTTAGCGACCGCCACCACGACGCTCTGGTTGTCGGTGTCAGAAGCCCCATCTGAGTCTGTCACGGTCACAGTGACGTCGGTCATGCTGGGCCCGTCGGGGAAGCGGCATTGGAAACTACCGGACTTCGTGCTTGCGTCGTAGATATCGCTCCCGAGGACTTTGGTTCCGTTCGTACCGCATGCCGTAGTGATCGCGTGCGTGTCCGCGCCGGGGTCGGCAACCGCGAAGCCATAGGTCTTCGTATCGCTCTCAGTGGCAGAGTCCGGACCCGTGAGAGACACACTCGGCCCGACATTATTGGCGGTTAGGTCAAAGGTTGTCGTGGACGTGGCCGTCCCATCCGAGGCGGTAACCGTGACGGTCTGCGACTGGTCGGGTCCATCGGTCGTGGAGAACCACCAGGCCCACGTCCCGGATGCGTTCGTGCCCGATTTCACGATTGTTCCAACCGAGGCGGACAGGGTCACCGTGTCACCGGAGTTGATCTCCGACCATATGCCGCTGTTGGTGGCGGTCTGGCCCTCGTCGACATTGACAACTCCGTTGTCGGCGGTAACCGCGGGGGCGGAGTTGCTCTGCCTGAAATGGGAAATGAAGGTGCGGTTCGTGTTGGTTTGAGTTGGTAGGCAAAAGCTTGTGGTCGTCGAGAAGAAGGCCCCGTCTCCGCCGACATTGCCGTCCACGAAGTGCCACTTATCGAAGGCGTAACCTGAGTTCACACTCAAGAATGAAACTCGCACGGACTGGGACCCGCCGCTGGCTATGGTCTTCGATCCTGAGCCCGGAACCGCAAAGCTATTGGAGGCTTTCACAGTTCCCAGGCATCCCGTTCCGTCGAAGCGGTCGAGGCGGTACTGGGCAGTGAGGCCTGCGGGAGCAGTAATTGCATTGCGAATGGCCACCGTTCCGTCCGTGAAAGAGGTGGCTGCCGTCCCCGATTGGGGTCCGGTGGCGGTGACTGTGTATAGAGCGACGAACCAGTCCGGGAGCTGGAACTGGTCGGTGATACTGCCGTCGATACCTGCGATTACGTCGACGTCCCGGCTCCACGTCTTGCCCTGATCGTCGTTGACACGGATATGTACCAGCTCGCCGGGCTGCCAGTTGGAGCCGCTGAGCGCGACGGTTTCGCCGGGTGCGTAGTCCCCTCTATCGCTTGAGATCGTGGCGGTATTAGAAGCCTCGGGATTCGCCATTGCGAACGTAGCCGAGATGACCAGGAACATCATCGAGATCGTAAGGAATATAGCCAGGGGTCGAACGAGCCGCCCTGGTTTATGGGTAAGGCGCGCCATTTCGAATTCAACCCAATGCATAAAGGACCCCCCACAACTCGCGGGCTTCCGCCCTGGTTGTTTTGTTAATGTTGCTGCGCGGGTGTGCTATCCGTTGAACGGATGGCTTTGTCTCGTCCCTAGGGACTCCCCGACTGCGCCTACGGTATCGGCCAGGTAATTACTGGTAAATACGCATCACCGGCAGCCCAACGGTTTGCGCCCTTCCGTCCTCTGCACCGGAAGCTTTTCGGGGCGGCGCGAATGGACGCATTCCACCCTGCCCGGGGCTTTGGACCTCCAGGTTCTGGTTCCGGCCCCGGCGACTGCCGCATTGTCGAGAGCGGCCCTTGGTGACGACGCCGGCGGCCCTTGCAGTAGGCGAGGGCTACTCGTCGCGAGGAAGGAGCCGTTTCGTAGGAATTCCGACACGAGGAAAGTTGCGTATCTTTCTCCGATCTCGTCGGATGGCACTCGAGCACTTCTGGTGGGATCGGTGACAACTTCGGCGACGAGCCGGCCAACCAACTCGTCGACCGAGCGATCGAAGGCGTGAGATCAAGCCCTTAGACAAAGGTGGTTCGACTATGGAGCTCATCCAGAAGCAGAAGGCGGAGGCTTTCCGCGCGCTGCACGAGGCCGATCCCTTCATCATCCCGAATCCTTGGGATGCCGGCTCGGCCCGAGTGCTGGCTAAGCTGGGCTTCAAGGCGCTTGCGAGTACCAGCTCGGGGCTCGCGTTCACTCTCGGTCTGAGTGACGGCGAGGTGACGCCCGACCAGGTGATCGATCACGTCCGGAAATTGGACCTCGCGACCAACCTCCCGGTCTCCGCCGACCTCGAGAATGGTTATGGGCCGGAGCCTGCGGCGGCCGCTACGGCAGTTACTCGGGCGGCCGAGGCGGGTGCCGTCGGAGGCTCGATCGAAGATTACGACCCGGCGGGTGAGATCTATGGGGTCGATCACGCCTTCGAACGAGTGGCCGCCGCGTGCGAGGCGGCGAGAGGCCTTAGCTTTCCATTTGTGCTGACTGCGAGGGCGGAGAATCACATTCGTGGCAACCCCGACCTCGACGACACGATCGCTCGTTTGCAAGCGTATGAGCGTGCCGGCGCCGACGTGCTGTACGCGCCGGGACTGCGGAGCGGCGATGAGATACGGGCGGTGTGCAAGGCGACGTCCAAGCCGGTCAATGTCCTGGCTCATGCGGGCCTGTCCATGAGCGAGATCACCGAAGCCGGCGCACAGCGCGTCAGCGTCGGAGGTTCGCTGACATGGGTGGCGATCGCAGCGATGGCAGAAGCTGCGCAGAGGATGCGCGATGAAGGTGACTTCTCAACACTGGTGATACCCAATGATCTAGAAGAGTTGCTCCGTTAGCAATTGGAAGGAGCCTCTAGGGGCCACTTTCGGCTAATGCGTTTGTTTGATGAACGAGAATCCACCGTCGGTTTCTAGGATCCCGAGTGCGATGTCACTCATGTCGGAGATGCCGTGTTCACGCAAGCCTTCCATGACGTCTTCGTCCCTGAGGCGTTCGATGCGAACCGCCTGTTCGCGAAGTATTCCATCCCGAATGACGACAACGGGAAGGTCTTCCAGCAGCCTTGAAGCCCGGGGTGACTTGAACGAGAAATAGGAGAGCCCGAAAGCCAAAAGACCCATCGTTCCCGCGGAAAGTATGGCCCCGGTGATCGAGGTGTCATCTTGTGTGACACCTTGTTGGACCAGATCGCCCATGGTGACGAGTACTACCAGCTCGAAGGGGGAGAGCTCCGAAAGCTCCCTCTTTCCCAGCCCTCGCATCATGATGAACAAGAAGAAGAAGATCGGGGCCGCCCGAAAGACGATTTCCATTAGGGCATGACCCTCGTGTCGTAGGAAACTTGGACGACTGGAATCTGTCTATCAAGGACTATCGTGGTGCCGTGTGCCGTGTGCCGTGCGCCGTGCTTCCGCTTTGGACCGCCGGCCCCAGGCGGGCGTCCAAAGCGACGGTTAAAGTTTCGCCTTCGGGAGGATCGAAGGTCCACACAAGAAGTTCCCCGCTGACGGTAGCGGCAG
>JACDBF010000383.1 GCA_013695055.1 Actinomycetota bacterium | reverse complement strand
GCGTCGCTCTCATCGGAGCCGGCAAAGTAGGAACAGCCGTTTGCAGCCTCCTTGAAAGGCGCGGCCACGAGATCGTAGGAGTCGCCTCCAAGAGCAGGACGTCCGCCGAAGCGGGCGCCCACACGTTTGGGACTCGGACGATGGCTCTCGACTCCGGCTTCCCAGCATGTGACGCGGTCTTGCTGGGAGTGACCGATGGCGCTCTCGAAGAGATTGCCGCTCGCCTGGCCCCCATCCTCGCGGGTCCCGAGATCGTGTGCCATTTCGCAGGCGCCCGAGGGGTGCACGCGCTCGAAGCCCTGAGTGACCGGGCCCGCGGACTATGCGCGCTGCACCCCGTCCAAGCGATCCCCAGCGTGGAAGCGGGCGTAGACAGACTTCCGGGCTCGGCATGGGGAGTGACCTGCTCCGCCGGCTTCGAGGACTGGGCGGAGGCGTTCGTCTCGGAAGAGCTGGGCGGGACCCCCGTGATGGTGCCCGAGGACGACCGTGCCTCGTGGCACGCGGCGGCCGTCATGTCATCGAATGGAATCGTGGCTCTGCTTGCGCTCGGCGAGTTGATCCTCGAAGGCATCGGCATCGGCGGCCCATCTGACATCTTGGGCCCTCTGGCCGCGGGGACTCTGGCAAACGTCGCCGAGGTTGGAGGGGCGGCAAGGGCTTTAACCGGCCCCATCGCGCGCGGAGAGACCACCACGGTCGAACGGCACATCGACGCGTTGTCGACGGCGCCCGAGCTGCGCGACGCCTACCTGAACGCGGCGCGCGTGATCTTTGCAGCGGCGGCAGCTCCCGGTCGCGCGGTTCCGGAAGGCAACGACGCCATGCGGGCTCTCTTGGAACGAGCATGAAGCTCGCTCGTTCGGTGAACGCAGCGCGCGCAGAAGTCGGGAACGCTCACGACCACGGCTCGTCCATCGGCCTCGTGCCGACGTTGGGAGCTCTGCACGAAGGACACGTCTCCCTCATGAGACGAGCGCGCGCGGTTTGCGATGTCGTCGCCGTCAGCATCTTCGTCAACCCTCTTCAGTTTGGCCCCCACGAGGACCTCGAGGCTTATCCTCGCGACGAGCAACGAGATGCGACGATCGCAAAGGGGGCCGGGGCCGATCTGTTGTTCATCCCTCCGCCGGAGGAGATGAAGATGGACGATTTGTCGATGAAGATCTCGGCGGGGTCCCCGGCTAACGTTCTCGAGGGCGCGCTCCGGCCCGGCCACTTCTCCGGCGTGTGCACCGTGGTTGCCAAGCTCTTCAACATCCTGCAGCCTCAGCTAGCCTTTTTCGGCCAGAAGGACGCGCAGCAGAACGCGGTGCTGACGGGTATGGTGACCGACCTCGACTTTCCCGTGGGTCTGATCGTGTGTCCCACCGTGAGAGAGAGCGATGGTCTCGCGCTCAGCAGCCGCAACCTCTTTCTGACCGAGGCGGAGCGCGCAAGGGCGGCGGTCCTGTTCCGAGCCCTCGATGCGGGCCGGGATGTTCTTTCGCGCTCGGGCGACATCGAGAGGTGTGAGGCGGCGATGGCGCAGGCTTTGACTTTGGAATCGCATGTCACCGTGGACTACGCTCGCGCGGTTGATCCGCTCACCTTCGAAACGCCGTCTGAGCGTGCGGACATCCTCTTGGTGGTCGCCGCGCGCGTCGGCAGGACAAGGCTCATCGACAATATGCTCGTCGAAGGTCGGAGCATGAAGGGGAGGAGAAGCTAGTTGCTGCTGGCGGTAGACGTTGGTAACAGCCACACGCACTTGGGCGTATTTCGACAGCGTGAGCTTTCTCATGAGTGGAGGGCCTCCACCGATGAGAAGCGCACCGCCGACGAGCTCGCCCTGATCTTTGGCGACTTCTTATCGTTCGTCGGCCTTTCCTTTTCCACCGAGATCACCGGAGTGGTGATTTGCTCTGTCGTTCCTAGAGCCACTCAGGAGCTGCGAGCCATGACGCTTCGCTACTTCGGGTTTCCCGCGGTCGTTGTGGAGCCGGGAGTGAAGACCGGCCTTGCCGTGCTCACCGACAATCCTCGGGAAGTCGGCGCAGACCGCATAGCGAACGCGGTTGCTGCGCGCGATCTGTTTCCCGGACAACCGGTTGTCGTCGTCGATTTTGGGACGGCGATCACCGTCGACGCGATCTCCGCCCAAGGGGAGTTTCTGGGTGGAGCCATTGCGCCGGGCATCGAAACGGCCGCCACGGCCCTTTTCGAGTCGACCGCTCAGATAAGAAGGGTGGAGCTCATTGCACCTCCGGCGGCCGTCGGAAAATCGACGATCACCTCCGTGCAATCGGGGATCATCTTCGGCAACGCGTCGCTTGTCGACGGCCTCGTCGAGCGCGTCATCGCAGAGCTCGGCGGGGATGCGCGCGTCGTTGCCACCGGAGGGATGGCCGGAGCCAGCGTTCAACACTGCCGTCTAATAGAGAAGGTGGAACCCATATTGACGCTCGTCGGGCTGAGGTCGATATTCGACCGGAACGCGACATCGGATAACGCATGAGCGATGTCGAAACCTCGACGAACGAGCCCTTGATTCGCTACCCATATAGGTTCGATCGCACTTCCACAGCGGGGGAGCTGATCGACCGGTACCAGTCTCTCGAGGCCGGAACCAGCGGCGAGATGGTGGCGAGCGTCGCGGGGCGCATCCGCACGGTTCGCACACACGGCAAGCTCGGGTTCGCCGATCTCGAAGACTCGTCGGGGCGTATTCAACTCTTCGCGCAACACGGCGTGCTGGGGGA
>JACDBF010000354.1 GCA_013695055.1 Actinomycetota bacterium | reverse complement strand
ACCGGCTCGTGCATCTCGGTTACCAGCAAATGCCGGAAGTTGTGTTCGATCATCGTTCTCACCGCTCGCATGATGTCCCAACCCGGTTTCCCGCTGACCACGTCGCGCGTCATCACGTGATCGACCGTGTCGGAATCGAAATCCCGGTTGGCGGCCACCGCGAGAAGGATGTCGCGCTCGGTGACGATCCCGGCAATATTGCCCGCCTCCATCACTACGGCCGCGCCTACTCCACGATCGCTCATGGCCTTAGCCGTGCGGCGCAGCGAGTCGTGGGGCTCGATCGTCAGAAGATGGCGGATGGCCACATCCCTCAGCAGCTTCATCTCTTGCATCTTGAAGCAGAAGGAGCGCGAAAAGCAAGCCCGA
The DNA here is from genome assembly GCA_013695055.1 of Actinomycetota bacterium. Classification (GTDB taxonomy): domain Bacteria; phylum Actinomycetota; class CADDZG01; order CADDZG01; family WHSQ01; genus JACDBF01. Next base: position 2,141 of record JACDBF010000354.1, on the reverse strand, counting down.
GATTGCGGGCGCATCTCGGTGGAACCCATCGGCTAACGTCGGCCGATGATCATCGGAGCGCATGTTCCCGGCGAGAGGCCCCTGGAAGAAGCGGACGCCATCGGCGCTGAGTGCGTCCAGCTCTTCATCGGACCCCCTCAGTCCTGGAAGAAACCGCCCCCCCGTGCGGACGCTGCAGAGCTCTTGTCTGCCGGGGTGCCCATCTACGTCCATGCTCCGTATCTCATCAATGTGGCGTCGCCCAATAATCGGGTACGCATTCCCTCGCGCAAGATCCTGGCCGGTGCCCTAGAACGAGCCGAAGATATTGGTGCCGCGGGGTTGATCGTGCATGCGGGCCATGCCGAGGATGACATCGCAAGGGGTTTCATACGATGGCGAAAGGTGTTCGAAGAGCTCGATAGCGAAGTTCTCATACTGATCGAGAACACGGCGGGCGGCGAGAACGCGATGGGCCGTCACGTCGACGTGCTCGCCGAGCTCTTCGGGCATCTCGCGGATTTTGACGTGGGTTTTTGTTTTGATACCTGCCACGCCCACGCGGCCGGCGAGGATCTTTCAAATGTCGTAGAGCGGGTGTTGGCCGCGACCGGGAGGATAGATCTCCTTCACGCGAACGACTCACGCGATCCGCCGGGCACGGGGGCGGACCGGCACGCCAATTTCTCGGCCGGCAACATTGCCCCTACGGACCTGATCGCAATGGTGAAGGCCTCCGGCGCACCCGCGGTCATTTGCGAGACGCCATGGCCCGAGATCGCAGATGATCTAGCGTGGCTGAGGGCCGAGCTGGACGCTTCGATGGATGGATCATGAATCCGCTTATCGAGGTCTGGCGACAGCCGGACGCGCGCTGGCGATGGGCGTATCGGGAAGAAGGAGACTCGGACCACGAGGTCGTCGAATTGCTCAGCGGCCATTCGTTCGAGACCCGCGCCGCCGCTCTCATCTCGGCAAATACGGCCTATCCGGACGTGCGGGTCACGTTCGCAGACTCGAGTGATCCTGCGGAGGCACTGCCCGGGCGCCAGCGGGGCTCCACCTTCCTTGGATTCATGGCCGTGCTTCTCGTGTGGCTGCGGCTAAGGGGACTGAAGAAGGAGCGTTAGAGGTTCAACGCTCGCTTGAGCTCGTCCATGTGACCCCGGGCCTTCACGCCGTAGCGCGCCTCGAGGATGATTCCCCCCTCGTCGATCACAAATGTCGAGCGCTGTACCTCGAGCGGCGCCCCCTCGTATGAGCCTTCATCGGTATCTACCCCGTAGGCGCGCGCGACTTTGAGCTCGTCATCGATGAGTAGGGGAAAGCTCAGGTTGTGTTTGGAGGAGAACGCGTCGTGAGAACGCGCGTCCTGTGGGCTGATGCCCAGGACGGTATAGCCGGCTTCTCTCAGCTCTCGATGTGCATCTCGAAAGTCGCACGCTTGAATGGTGCAGCCCGGAGTGTCGTCCGCAGGATAAAAGTACACAATCACCCGGCCCCCGCTCAGCTCGGCCAATGTCCAGGTTTTTCCGCGCGCATCTTCGAGATTGAGCTCTGGCGCGCGGTCTCCAGTTTTCAGCATCTGGGCCCGCTTGCTTCTCTAGGATTCGATCGTCTCGAGAATTGATTCTTGCAGCCAGCCCAGCCAATGCATGATAGCCATGCTCAAGGAGTCGGGATGTCCGGAGTCAATCGGCGCGTCCATCGTTTCCTCAGTGATCTCTAGACGAGCGCCAATTGCCAAGCGCAAGTCGGTCAGTGTCGTGAGCCAGGCCTGCACGTCGTCCGGGCCCAGCGATACCCGCGCGTTGCCGGCGCGTCCAAGGTGGCTGCGTACACGCTCGAGGGAGTGTCGTTTCGTCGTCCTCAACTCGTCACCCACGAGGCTCGCAAAACTGCGCGCGTCTTGCTCGTCCTCGTAAGCATCAGGAAAGAGTCGCCTTGTGACCGGGTCGGTGAGTGATTCCTCTTCGAGCAAGAGAAACATCTCGTCCGCGACATGTCGAAGAGCACCGGCTTCGGGAGCGTCGAGCTCTATGAGCAGCCTCCCGCCACGCTTGGCGCGCACAGAGGACATTCAGTCGCTTTTCGACAATGTGGCCCACAGCCCGTGAGCGTGAAGTCGAAAACAGTCCAGCTCGGACTTCTCCCTGCTTCCG
>JACDBF010000352.1 GCA_013695055.1 Actinomycetota bacterium | reverse complement strand
CCTGCCAGTCGGGTCCTGCGTGTGCCGAAGGGTCTGCCCAGAACACGTGGCTGGAGGAAGACCTTGCACAAGTCCCTTCATCAGACTGCATTCTCGCTTACTGGCACCACCCATTGTTCAACTCGGGAGCTAACAATGGGAACGAGAACACCTCGGCGGTCAAAGCATTTTGGACCGATCTGTATGCAGCGGGAGCGGATCTGATCCTAAACGGTCACGAGCACAACTATCAGCGTTACAGCCAAATGACGCCTGACGGCGTGATCGCTTCAAGCGGCGTAAGGGAGATCATCTCAGGGGGAGGGGGAAAGAGTCTGTACGGGCTGCTAACCACTAAGGATTCGGGTTACCAGTTCGGCACCCAATCATTCGGCGTACTCAAGCTGGACCTGTCGACGAGCAGCTACTCGTGGAGGTTCATCAACCTCAACGGAACAGTCGTGGACAGCGGAGGGCCTGTGTCGTGTCACACATGACACGACCGGCTTTTTCCACGGTCTAGGATACGTCGATCCACTTGGCAATCGATGGAACACCATTCGAGTCGAGAATGAAAAGCATGTAGGGGCCCGGGGGAGCGACGTTTCCGTCAGGCGGGGCAGTCACCGTCAGGCTCGATGCGTTTGGCGAAAAGCCTAGCTTCACATTGCGCTGGTCGAACGCATAGGAATGCGTTACGGAAGGAGCTCGAACCAGAACAGCTTGTTCGATCTGAGATGCGTCCGGGGTGCCCACGGAGAACTTCTGTCCATAGGAGACCGACGCAGGGGCAGACGAGATCGCCGGCCGGGGTCCCTTGAAAAGATAGGGAGGAGAGTACAACTCTCCCGTCTCTTTATACGTTCCCCGATCGCCCCCCGCCGAGAGAACGCGTCCATCGGGGAGCAAAACGGCCGTCGAGTGATGGGTGCGAGGAGCGACTTGAGATGCCATGTCGGTCCAGCTTTCCGTCGCGGGGTCGAACATCTCGGCTACTTTCACCGGCTGATCGTAGCTTCCGGGCCCGAACGCTCCCCCAACAACCAATAGATTGCCATCCGGTAGCAAGACGGAATTCGACTCCTTGCGTGCGTGATTCATCGGGGCGATGGTTCGCCACTGGGGTGCAGGATCGGAGAGGTCGATGATCTCGGTCGAAGCCGTTGCGGTGCTCGTGTTCTCTACTGGAGATCCGCCAATCGCCAGCACCTCTCGCAGTCCCGGAAGAAGAACGGACATGCCGTCTCCGCGCTTTCCGAAGTTGAGGTTGTCAACGACGGGGCTCCACGTGTTAGTGCCGGGATCGAAAAGACGAGAAGCGGTACCCAGCGGATCGGTGGTGACGCCCGAATAAAAGAGCTTGCCGCTACGCAACAGATGGAGGCGCGGATAGAACCCCACGTTCCTAGTTGCACTGGTGGGCAGCAGCGTACGCTCTGTGGCGGACTTGTTATAGGACTCGACTCGTTTCGACCAAACGCCTTCCTTCTCATGTCCGCCGAAGACGAGCACTCGCCCGCCGCCAAGTTCGATGGTGGTGGGATACCAGCGCGCCTGATAGAGCGGAGGGGCCGGGGACCACTCGTTAGAAGATCCCGAGAACAGGTCGGCGAGCTTCACCCCATCTTTGGCTCCCACCCTCAGGTTGCCTCCGGCGAATAGGACGCGACCGTCGGCCAGAAGAGAGTGGCCCGCGCAATAGACTTGCCGTGACGCCGTCGGATGGTCCACGTTGATGATCGTGCCGTTGGCAGGGTTCCAGACGCGCGCCAATGGTCCCGTCGTTACGGCTTTCCGAGAGATGAGCAGCACCTTGCCGTTGGGCAGCACCACCGTATGGATACCGCTGACACCGAGGTCGAAGGGAGCGCTCCAGCTCCCGATGACCTCGGAAACGGGCTGGGCAGGGACTGAGGTTTGCGACACGGTGAAGAACTGGATGAGCAGCGCGACCAACAGGATTGCCCCCTTCGGACCGCGGCTTCGCCTACTGATCATGAGCATCATTCCCCCTCCCGAGTCCTACCGGCTCCCGTCGGCGTTGGGGCCACTATCAGACAGTCTACTACGCTGCCTCAGTGTCACTCTGGCTCGACGGGAAGAGCGTGTGAGCGTTCTAGCCTTCAGCCGGTAACGGGTTGACTCATAGGCTGCTTGTCTCCCTTGCGGGATGACCATCATGCGTTTTGTCACCCGTCACCGGCCGAGGCCTTGCCGGCGTGACTTCATAGGAGCTTGGTGAGAAGCCCCCACTGAGGCGTGTCCACCGGCGGGTCCTGCCATCCGTCGTTGGTTCGTCGAAAGGGGGACCCAGGAGTGATCGTAATAGGAATTGACCCGCACAAGAAGACCCACACCGCGGTGGCGGCTGCCGAGAGCGGCAGGCCGCTTGAGGATGTCACGGTGCCTGCTCGCCACATGGGCCACGAGCGCATGCTCGAGTGGGCTCGTGGCCTTGACGTCGACCGGGTGTTCGCGGTTGAAGACTGCCGTCATGTCTCGGGCTCTTTGGAACGCTTCCTCATCGAGCGGGGCGAGAAGGTCGTCAGGGTCCCACCCAAGATGATGGCCGGAGCGCGTCGCTCGCAACGAGTCGCCGGCAAGTCAGACCCGATCGACGCTCTGGCCGTCGCCCAGGCGGCTCTTCGCTCCCCAGACCTCCCCGAGGCTCACCTCGCCGGGCCCGAGCGCGAGCTGCGCATGCTGCTAGACCACCGTGAGGACCTCGTGGGCGAGCGCACCCGGATCGAGGGACGGCTGCGCTGGCACCTGCACGACATCGACCCCACGATCTCGGTGCCGCTGCGCTCGCTGGGTGCTTTCAAATGGCTCGACAAGCTCGAAGAGCTGCTCGCCAAAAGGGAGCAGACCGTCGAGGTCGAGATCGCCCGAGAGCTGGTCGAGGATTGTTGGCGTCTCAGCAAGCGAGCCAACCGGCTCCAGAGAAGGATCGAGCAGCTCGTCGTCGATAACCACTCCTCGCTCCTGGAGATCCCCGGGGTCGCCGCTCTCACGGCCGCCAAGCTCGTGGGTGAGATCGCAGGCATCGAGCGTTTTGCCACCAACGGCAAGCTCGCGGTGCATGCGGGGGTTGCTCCTTTGCAGGCTTCCTCGGGGCACCTTGAGGAGTGATGAGATGCCCCCTACAACACCCAGAGACACCGCTTGAACCGGAGAGCTCCGGGTAGTTGGTATTGGGATCGACCCAGTGGCGTCTGCCGTGAAGGCAGCCCCAGCCAGTCCGGCCACCTTTGGTGTCGACAAAGCTGAGTCTGGACACTCACCCCTGTGATGGCCGGGCCGGTTGCGTCGGAACACTCGCCTGACCTAGCCTCGGGCCATGGACATCATCCTGATTCCCGGTTTCTGGCTCGACGGCTCGTCGTGGGACGAGGTCGTTCCCGCCCTCGAGCAGGCGGGGCACCGCACGCACGCGCTCACGCTGCCCGGCATGGAGTCGAAAGACGCCCCGGCTCATCGACGGAATAAGCATCACGGGCCGGCCAAGAACACGCCCCTGATCCGGTGGCCCTGGGTGAGATTACCAGGACGCTCACCTCTTCAGCGTGTCTATGGACAGGACGTTCCAGAGCACGACATAACGACGAGATCGGGCTGGAGCCGCCGGACCCGCTCGTAGTAGAGAGCCTCGTCGACTTCATCGGCGACGGCCAGGATCCTCACCAAT
>JACDBF010000282.1 GCA_013695055.1 Actinomycetota bacterium | reverse complement strand
CAAGGGGCACACGACCGTCTTCCACTCTTCAAGCCACTCCTCCATCTCGCCCGCCTTGACGGTGTACATCCGCAGCTGTTGAATCATGTCGCTCCTCTCGAGAGTTCCATGTCGTCGACTTGCAGCTATAACCTGCGACGGTGAACATCGTCGTCTGGATTCTGGTCGGCCTTGCCGTGGGCGCCATAGCTCGGCTGCTGTTGCCGGGCAGAGACCCCATCGGGTGCCTTGGAACGATAGCCGTCGGCGTCCTGGGCGCGCTCATCGGAGGAACGCTCTGGACGGAGCTGTTCGGCCCCCAGCGCGGGGTGGCGTGGATCGGTTCGGTGATCGTCGCGATGTTGATCCTCGGACTCTTCCGCAACGTCACCTACCGCCGGCGGCGGGGGCGGCCATGAGAAGCGTAGGCACTTTGCGCATGCTTGAAGGCCGACGGTCTCGGTATGCCGCCTCTATGGTTCACTTTCGCTAGGCAGCGGGCGCCGCACGTGCGACGCTTCAATCGAAGCGAGGAGGCCATACATGAAGGTCCAGCGTGCCGCCAAGAGGCTCCTAGCGGTCACCCTGTCGCTGGCTATGGCAGCGCCATTAGCGCCGGCCCTCGCCCAGAGCACGCCGACCGGCCCCCGACTCAGGCTTACCGCCACCAAGTCCGACTTCGTCGCCCGTCGCCATCGGGGCCACGCTGCGCGCCTCAACGTCGGAGTCTTCGTCTCGGCGCTCGATCAGCCTCTCGAGTTGCGCGTGGGACGGCCGAGCTACGACGACCCTCTCCAAATCGATCAGGTCGTGGAGACCGCAGAGGGGGAAGAGATCCGGCCGCTCCCACCTGAGGTGCTGAACGAGTGGAATGGTCTCGCCGGCTTCCTGAAGATAGACGTAGCGGACTCGAGCGGAACCATCATTCGCAGTAACTTGCGCAACTTCTGCCCAAACACCTACGAGCGGCAGCGCATCGACGATCAGGGCCCCGTCATCTCGCTGTACCCCTACGGATGCTACGCGAATCCATTCACACGGGGATACGTCTGGGGCATCGACCGTAGCTGGGCGGTGAGCCCCTTCGGTTATAGGGGCCCGCGTATGCGTGTTCCCGACGGTGACTATCGAGTGACGATGACCATCACCGATACGTATTCGCAACTCTTCGACATCGCCTCAGAAGATGCGACTGTCGCTATGAACGTCACCGTGAAGACGGTGAAGGGCAGACATTGCGAAAGCTGCAACCACGCTCGTCGCCACGCGCTCACGGAGGAAAGAATCGGTAGCGCGGCCACCAACGTGCCGGATATCGAGAACCCCGACCCGGCGATCCTTCCCGATCTTCAGTCCCTCCCCTCGTTTGGCATCCAAGTCAGGAATGGCAAGCGACGCAGCTACTTGACGTTTGGAGCAAACGTGTGGGTGGGAGGAGCTTCGTCGTTGGTCGTCGAGGGCTTTCGGCATTCAGATGAAGACGTCATGGACGCTTATCAGTACTTCTACCAGGACGGAGAACCGATAGGCAGGTCTCAGGTTGGCACGTTTGAATTCGATACTCGTAGAGGACACCGCCATTGGCACTTCCGGCAGTTTGCGCGCTACAGCTTGCTCGACGCGGCCAGCAGCGAGATAGTGCGCAGCAAGAAGTCGGCATTTTGCCTCGCCCCGACGGATCCTATCGACCTGTTGCTACAAGGGGCCGAATGGAATCCGTATCCGGAGGGCCTGTCGACGTTTTGCGGATCTCCCAACTCCATCTGGATACGCGAGACGCTTGCACTCGGTTGGGGTGACACCTACTATCAAGGCCTGCCGGGACAATCGTTCGACATCACGAACTTGCCGAACGCCACCTACTACATCTCGGTGGAGGCGAACCCAGGGGCCCTGCTCCACGAGCAGAACCTCGACAACAACATCGAATTGCGCGCGGTTGTATTGCGCGGCAAGCCGGGGGCTAGGAGGGTGACGGTGCCGCCCTGGCACGGGATCGACACCGACTAGCCACGGACTCTCAAAGCAATCGAGGGGCCGCGGCCGGTTATCCGTCGGGAAGGGCGTTGACGGCTATCACCTCGGAGTACCAGCGGGCGCTCTGCTTAGGGATCCTTTTCTGGGTCGGGTAGTCGACGTACACGATGCCGAAGCGCTTTGAGTAGCCGAGAGCCCATTCGAAGTTGTCTAGGAGCGACCACACGAAGTAGCCGTTGAGATTGACGCCTTGAGCGATCGCGCTGTGAGCGGCCCGAAAATGAGCATCGAGGAACTCGACGCGCTCTCGGTCGTCGACGCGGCCGCCGGGATCAACATAATCATCGAATGCGGCGCCGTTCTCGGTTACGTACAACGGTATCTTCGTGTGTTCGTCGTCGACGCGCTTCAAGAGAGCGGTCAGGCCTTCGGGGTCGATGCGCCAGCCCATGGCAGTCGTGATTCCCTCGGGCGGCACGACGCGGGCCCGGCCCGCTATCTCGGTGCCGGCCGTCACATGATGTCGCTGGTAGTAGTTGATCCCTAGAAAGTCAAGGTCGGCCGAGATCCGGCCGAGGTCGCCGTCTTTCACGAATGCGAAATCGCTGACCGAAGCATAGACCTCGAGCATGTCTTCGGGATAGCGAGCGTGGAACAAGGGATCGAGAAACAAGCGGTTTTGATTGCCGTCCACGATGCGCGCCGCCGCCGAGTCTGACGAGTTATTGTCGGCGGGGAGCGCGGGAGTCAGGTTCAGAGTGATTCCGATACGCCCGTTTCCCATCTCAACGCCACGAAAAGCCTCGACCGCCGCGGCGTGGGCGAGCAGCAGATGATGCGTCGCCGCCAGCGCGGCGGCATCATCCTCGATGCCGGGGGCATGCGCTCCCGACCCGTAGCCCTGCCACGCCGACACCCATGGTTCATTGAGGGTTATCCACAAAGGAACTTGGTCGCCGAGGGCCTCGTAGAGCAAAGCTGCGTAATCGGCGAATCGGGGCACGACGTCGCGGCTCGTCCAGCCACCCTCGTCCTGCAGAGCTTGGGGCAGATCCCAGTGGTAGAGAGTGAGGCAAGGAATAATCGAGCGCCTGTGCAAACCCGCGACGAGTCTTCGGTAGTAGTCGATCCCCTCCCGGTTGGCCCGCCCTCGACCATCGGGCTGAATCCGAGGCCACGCTACCGAAAACCGGTAAGCCTTTAGCCTCAGCTCACTCATCAGATCAAGATCCTCGTCCAGCCGGTGGAACTGATCGCAGGCGATGTCGCCCGTGTCGCCGTGCACCGTCTTGCCCGGCGTGTGTGAAAAGGTGTCCCAGATCGATCGGCCCCGGCCACCTTCGCCGACGGCCCCCTCGACCTGATAGGCGGCCGTCGCCGAGCCCCACAAAAAACCATCGGGAAACGAGAGCGTCATGCGTCTGCTCCTTTCGTTCGCCCAGAGCTCATGTCGTCGAATCTCAGCGGCCCGACTCCAGATTGAGACCGAGACGCGCGCTCAATGTTCTGAGCGAACGCTGAGCTCGATGCGTGGCGCTCGAGCCGGTTGTGGTGTCGAGCGCCGAAAGGAGGTCCTTGAGAACGTCGATCGCGTCCGGTGTGTTCAAGTCGTCGTCTAACGCGTCGGAGAACCTCCGCACGAAGGAGGTGGGATCAAGCTCCTCACCGCGCAGAGACGCGGACGCATGCGCGACTCTCGCCAAGCGGAGCGAGACCTCCGAACAACGTTCCAGTTCCTCAGACTTAAAATCGAGCGGCTCTCTGTAGTGGGTCGCCAAGAGATAGAGACGAAGAGCGTCGGGCGAATGCGTCTCGAGAAGATCTCTGACAAACACCATGTTGCCATCCGACTTTGACATCTTCCGGCCCCCGAGCAGGGCCATCTCGACGTGAACCCAGGTACGGGCGAAGGGTTTGATCCCGGTGACCGCCTGAGACTGCACGATCTCGGCCTCATGGTGCGGGTAAACGAGATCCGCTCCTCCGCCATGAATGTCGACGCTCGGACCTAGATGTCTCATCGCAAGCGTCGAGCACTCGAGATGCCAACCGGGGCGGCCGTCTCCCCATGGGCTGCCCCATGAAGGCTCTCCCGGTCCCGAGGAACGCCACAATAGAAAGTCAAGCGGATCCTTCTTTCGCTCATCGCCGACGGTTGATCCGTCCTGATCGGCTTCGATCTTCAGCATGTCGGCGCGATCCAGGCGGCTCAAGCGACCAAACTCTTCGACACCGTCAAGGTTGAAGTAGACATCGCCGCCGACTCTGTACGCATGACCCGTCGCCAGAAGCCGCCGAATCACCTCTTGCATCTCCGGAATCGCATCCGTAGCTCGCGGATACGCCTGAGCCGGGATCATTCCAAGGGCGGAGATATCGTCCATGTAGATGCCGGTGAAGCGGTCCCCCAGGGCCTGGTAACTCTCTCCCGTCTGCGCAGCGCGCGCGATGATCGAGTCGTCTACATCGGTGATGTTCTGGACGTAGTTCGTCTGCCAACCCTGATGCATCAGCTGCCGGATGAGGACGTCGAAGAGAAGATACGTCCGGGCATGACCCACGTGAGTGGTGTCGTAAGGCGTGACTCCGCAGACGTACAGGCTCACACGACCGTCTGAATCGAAGTCCTCTACCTTTCCACTCAGCGTGTTGTGGAGTCGCAAAACTTCCTACCCTTTTCGATCGATCGAGCTTCGATAGTAGCCGTCGCCCGACTACGCACTTGGGGCAAGGGCTTTCAGACATGGCCGGCGCTTACCGAGAAAGAGCACATAGAGGGGTTGCGTCTCTCCCCAACAGTCGGGGGGACATTGCGGAGGGCAGACCCTAAGGACCCTGCTATTGCTTCAGGGCATGCGCCCGGAGTTCCTAGCAGGGTCCTTTTGCTCGTCCTCTCTCGGTCACACCCGACACGAACAGCTCGGTCTCTTCGCGTCGTAAGAGGGGCGCCCGATGGGGCTCGGCGGCGGGCTCCAATCCGAGCAGCGTCCTGAGCATCAACAGCACGGCCCCCGCCGCCCACGCCTGCGGGCGGCACGCGGTCGGGTAGGCGACCGGGACCTCAGTGTCTGCGCGTGCATAGCCGGAAAAGACTTCGGGAAGCCGGTAGTCGAAGTAAGGAGCCGCGTCGAGAAGCGCTCCAACCAAATGAGACGCCTCATCGGCAAAGCCATACCGGCGCATGCCTTCGGCCGCGATCGCACAATCGTGGGGCCAGACGGCGCCATTATGGTACCCGAGTGGGTTGTATGCGCCGTCGGCTTTCGACATCGTGCGAACGCCCCATCCCGAGAAAATCTCGTCGCTCGACAACGAGCCGACCGTCAGACCCGCCCTCGTGTCGTCTACGATTCCACACCAAAGGAGGTGCCCGATATTGGATGTGAGGGCATCCACCTGGCGTTTGTGGCCGTCGAGGGCCAGCACGTAATGGCTTCTCGGCTCGCTCCAGAAGTCTCGATTGAAGGTGGTCTTGAGCCGAAGCGCGTCGGCCTCCAACCCTTCCGCCCGACCCTCACGCTCCCATATCTCTCGGCAAAGACGGGACATTCGAAGGCGGGCATCGTACGCGTAACCCTGGAACTCGCACGCGGCAATCGGGCCTTCGGCTCTGGTCCCGTCCGCGAAGGCCATCGCTTCCGCAGAGTCTTTCCACCCTTGATTGGTCAGGGTTGCGCCCGGGCGCGTCTCATGCTCGAGATAGCCATCGCCGTCGATATCGCCGTACGTCTCCATCCATTCGAGGGCGGCGAACGCAGGCTTCTCCAGCTCCTTAACAAGCGCGGCATCACCGGTCCATCGTTCGTACTCGTCCAACAGGA
>JACDBF010000259.1 GCA_013695055.1 Actinomycetota bacterium | reverse complement strand
AGACGCTGTCGACGAGGTAGCCGCCTAGAAACGGTCCGAAGGCGGTACTCACTCCGGAAAGGCCCGACCATGCTCCGATGGCCTGACCGCGATCATCGGGATGAAAGCTCGCGGAGATGATGGCGAGGCTGCTGGGCACGAGCAACGCCCCGCCTATGCCCTGGAGGGCGCGCGCAACGATGAGCGCCGGGATCGAGGGAGCGATTCCACATATCAGGGAAGCCAGCGTGAAAGCAAGGAGTCCAGCTATGAAGATCTTCTTGCGCCCGTAGAGGTCGCCGAGCGAGCCGCCGAAGATGATCAGGGAGCCGAGGGTCAGAAGGTAGGCATCGATCGTCCACTGCAGTCCCGCGAGACCTCCTCCCAGCTCCTCTGAGATCGCGGGAAGAGCCACGTTCACTACTGTTGAGTCGAGAAACGCGACCCCCGATCCGAGTACCGCCGCAATGATGACCCACCGGCCCGCAGGAGAGCCGTATCGGACGGCTCCTTCGCCAGAGGGGGACGCGGGACCCCGCTCGTCGCCCTGTATCCCCTGAGGAGGGGCCTCGGCCATCCGTCCTCCTTTCGCGACTTGGGAACGAGCGGCGCCTGCTCGCTTCCCACCGTTAACCCCGCACGTCGAGGCACATTCCCGCATGGATCGGACTTAGACTGGCCGCGCGATGGGCGTCGCTAGACAGACTACGTGGCCGGCGATGGCGAGCGGAGACGACTCCGCCCCCTCTTCCCTATGCCCCGGATGTGGAGCACCGGTCCTCGAAGTCGAGCGCGATCCCGTCGTGCGCACCGTCTTCTATACGTTCTCATGCGGCGCGACCATCGGAGTCGCAGAAGACGTCTTTGCACACATCAGTCCCCAAGAGCTTCAGGAGGTGCTCGATGGACATTGGGAGAGTGATCGAGACGATCATCGTGGAACCGCTCGTCGAGCCGGTGCCCACTCAGGTCGAGGAGAAAGAGGTTCCGCGCGAGCCATCGCTCCCGACGCCATCGAGCCGATAATTGCCTGGCGAATATGGAAGCTCCACCCCGCTCGGATCGTTCGCTTCGTTCCGGTGGCTCAAGGCTTCGATACTTATGGTCGCTGTCAAGCGCTGGGTGGCGTGATTCGCTACGAGTTGCGCTCTCTCAATGAGTCGACGGTGTGGATTCCGGGGCGCAGACAGGAAGCTCGGTGTCAGCGCAGAGCTCTTCACGCTTCCTACTCGTGTCCCTCGCCGGCCGACAACTGTGCGTGCGGCATCTATGCGGGCCGGCAGCTTTCCACGGTCATCCGCGGCCAGCTGCCGGGCGCGCCCCGGCCTGATCCCCAGATCGTCGTCGGTCAGGTGAAGTTGTGGGGAAAGATCAGAATCGGTTCGAGGGGTTTTAGGGCGCGTTACGCCTATCCGGTTTCACTATTCGTCTCCCCGGAGATGCGAGCCGCGCTGCCGGACCTCGGTGACTTCGAGGTAGCTCTTTACGAGACGCGTTGGGAAGACGTCGCGCGATTGATGAGCCACCCGGACATCACCCGCAGTCTCCCGGCTGCTTCCGCCCGGCATTCGCCTGGCCGCGAGACGAGTCCGCTGGCTCATCCGGCCTAAGAGCGGCCGGCGATTCTGGTTGCCTCCCGGAGTGAGGTCCGTAACGTTCTCGGGACGACCTCGGGACACCATGGAGCTTTGAAGGACCACACCGCAAGAAAGGCCTACACGGCAAGACTCGCCTGGGGCCTGTGGGTGAGGTCGCCGGGGGCTTAGATCACCTGACTCGCTTCACCAAAGCCGTGAAACGCGCAGGAACCCGGCCATGTGCTCGCGCCGGGTTGTTTACCCGCTAACAGCTGTTCTGTTGGAAACAGAACAGCGGTTCGCCGAGGTGGCCACTACGTTGGTCGGGTATCCGAGGCGATTAACCAACGACTAGGTCAGGGAGGTCTAGACCGTGATTCGAAACCTCCGGGCACTATTGCCCGCCACGCTACTTTGCCTCACCATTGCTTCCGCAACCGATGCCAAGGCCTCCACTCCTGAGTGGCTCGGAGCCAGGGCCACGATAGTCGTACCAAGAGTTGCGACACTCTCGGAAAGTCCCGGCTGTTTGGTCGGGAAGTGACTAGGTTTAGGCCTCGATGTTGGACATAACGTGCTTAATGCGGGTGTAGTCCTCGAATCCGTACATGGAAAGATCCTTGCCGTGGCCCGAGTGCTTGAAACCCCCGTGCGGCATCTCTGCCACTAGAGGAATATGCGTGTTGATCCAGACACAGCCGAAGTCAAGGCCCTTTGCCAGGCGCATGGCGCGTGCGTGGTCCTTGGTCCACACACTTGAAGCCAGCCCGTATTCGACCCCATTCGCCCATGCGAGAGCCTTCTCCTCGTCATCGAAGCGCTGGACCGTGATTACTGGTCCGAAGATCTCCTTTTGGATCATCTCGTCGGACTGCTTGAGCCCGGCGACCACGGTCGGCTCGTAGAAATAGCCGCCGCCGTTCTCGATCTTGTGGCCGCCGATAGTCACCTCTGCGTTGCTCGGAGCGCGGTCGACGAATCCCTCCACGCGTTCGAGCTGGTTCGCGTTGTTGAGCGGACCGTAGAAGACATCGGGGTCCGATGGAGCTCCTGTCTTCAGCCCTTTGGCTTGCTGCGTAAGACCGTCCACGAAGTTCTCGTAGATGCCCGGCCCCGCGAGAACGCGCGTTGCGGCGGTGCAGTCCTGGCCCGCATTGAAGTAGCCGGCGATGGCTATAGCTTCGGCCGCGGCGTCGAGGTCCGCGTCGTCAAAGACGATGACGGGAGCCTTGCCCCCGAGCTCTAGGTGAATTCGCTTCAGGTCTATGGCAGCGGTCTTTGCGACCTCCATCCCGGCGCGCACGCTGCCCGTGATGGATGCCATGTCGGGGATCTCATGCGACACGAGCGCAGCGCCCGTGGAGCGGTCGCCGCAGACGACGTTGAAGACGCCGGGTGGCAGGAACTCGGCCATGACCTCGGCCATCTTGATGGTGGTCACCGGAGTGGTGTCCGACGGTTTTAGAACGACGGCATTGCCGGCGGCGATGGCAGGAGCCCATTTCCAGACGGCCATCATCATCGGATAGTTCCATGGCGTGATCTGAGCGCAGACGCCCACCGGCTCGCGCCGGATCATGGACGTCAGCCCCTTCATGTACTCGCCTGCAGATCGTCCTTCGAGGCAGCGGGCGGCTCCGGCGAAGAAGCGAATCTGATCGACCATCGGAGGGATCTCTTCTTCGAGCGTGAGACTGACCGGTTTGCCGGTGTTCTCGGACTCGAGCTTCACGAACTCGTCGGCGCGTTGCTCGATGGCGTCGGCAATGCGGATGAGGGCGAGGCTTCTCTCCGAGGGTGTCGCATCGCGCCACGTCTCGAAGGCGCGCCGGGCCGCTTGGCAGGCGGCGTCCACGTCGGGCTGGGATGACAGCGGGGCCTCGGCGAATTCCTTGCCCGTGGAGGGGTCGGTCAAAAGGGCGGTTTTCCCCTCGCTCGCGTCCCGGTACTCACCGTCGATGAAGTTCTGCAGCTTGCGAACGGCCATTTATGAACGACTCCTTCCGAAAACGCCTACCCCGACCAGATGACCGTAGCAGGCGAGGCTATTCAGGAAAGACGCTCACAGGGGCGGGGAGGGAAACCTGATGGCTCTCGCTAGAGTCCTAGTCAACATGGGAGGACACCGCTCCACGCCGAAAGGGATGTGCCGTAGGGGGGCGGCTTCCCTGCTGCTCTGCCTGGCCGTGATCCTGTCGGCATGCCAATCGGAGGGGCGAGCCGGCGACGGTCGAGGACAGACGGCTGCCGACTCGAGGAAAGAAGAGCCCGAGAAGCAGCCGGCTCCGTCTCGAGAAGCGCGGCGATCCTTCACTATCGCGGCGACGGGGGACATCTTGATCCATTCCCAGGTGGCGGACAGAGCGCTCGCCTACGGGGGATCCGCGAGGTTCGACTTCGCC
>JACDBF010000069.1 GCA_013695055.1 Actinomycetota bacterium | reverse complement strand
CGGGAGGACCTTCTCTGAAGCGCTGTGCAAAGGCTTGCGGTCCCTCGAGCGAGATGTGGACCTCTTCGGACCCGCCGCCCGGAGCGAAAGCCTCGAAAGCATTGCCGCCACCCTCGAACGGCCGCTGGAGCACCGCCTGCATACACTCACGAGCGCGCTGCGGAGCGGCATGGATCCGGACGAAGCAGCTCGACGCAGCACCATCGATCCCTGGTTCGTCGATCAGATTGCGGCACTCGCGTCACATCACTCGCGCCTATCGAGCCTCGGTTCCCTCGCGGACCTGGATCGAGCGACTTTGCGAGCGGCAAAGCGAATGGGTTTCTCGGATGGTCAGCTCGCCGAGGCCGTCGATTGCGGTGAAGCCGAGCTCCGGGCGCGGAGGATCGCGCTCGACATCGTGCCGACTTACAAGACCGTCGACACCTGCGCGGGGGAGTTCGAAGCCCACACTCCCTACTACTACTCGACCTACGAGGACGAGGACGAGGTGCGCGCCGGCGTTCGCCCGAAGGTCGTCATCTTGGGATCGGGGCCGAATCGCATCGGGCAAGGCATCGAATTCGACTACTGCTGTGTGCACGCAGCCTTCGCACTGCGAGCCGCAGGTTTCGAGACGGTGATGGTCAACTGCAATCCGGAGACCGTGTCCACCGACTACGACACGTCCGATCGGCTCTATCTTGAACCGCTCACTTTCGAAGACGTTATGAATGTCATCGAGCGTGAGCGCCCCTTTGGAGTCATCGTGCAGCTTGGCGGCCAGACGCCGCTCGCGCTCGCGGGCGCGCTCCAGGGAGCGGGAGCTCGCATCCTCGGGACCTCCCCCGACGCCATCGATCGCGCCGAAGACCGTGAGCGCTTCGGGGCGGTGCTCGCCGACCTGAGGCTCCCGCACCCTCCCAACGGAATTGCTCGCTCGGCAGGCGAGGCAACGGCGGTCGCCGATACCATCGGCTACCCAGTGCTGGTAAGGCCCTCCTACGTGCTCGGGGGCCGGGCGATGGAGATCGTCTACGAGCGGTTCTCCCTCGAGCGCTACATGAAAGATGCGACCCGGGTCTCGGCGAACCACCCCGTGTTGATCGACCGATTTCTCGAGGGCGCGGTCGAGGTCGACTGCGACGTCCTCTACGACGGGACCGATCTGTACGTGGGGGGAGTTCTCGAGCACATCGAGGAGGCGGGCATTCACTCCGGCGACTCCGCGTGCGCGCTGCCTCCCCTGACCCTCGGGGAGGACCAAATCCAGACCGTCATCGCTCACAGCCGCTCGCTAGCCGAGGCGCTCGGAGTCGTGGGACTTCTAAACGTGCAGTTTGCGGTTAAGGATGAGCGGGTCTATGTGCTCGAGGCCAACCCGCGCGCCTCTCGAACCGTGCCGTTCGTTTCCAAAGTGACCGGGGTGGCGTTGGCTAAGGCGGCGGCACGGGTGATGGTGGGCGCGCCACTCGAGGAATTGAGGGCCGAAGGACTGCTGCCCCACCGTCGGGTGGGGCACGAGGGCCTCGCGCATATCGCCGTGAAGGAAGCGGTCATGCCCTTCGACCGCTTTCCCGGAGTCGACACGGTGCTGGGCCCCGAGATGCGGTCGACCGGGGAGGTAATGGGGATCGCTCGAAACTTCGGAAGCGCATTCGCAAAGGCGGAGCTGGCGGCCGGAGTCGCACTGCCTATGAAGGGGTCCGTTTTCATCTCGGTGAGCAACCGCGACAAGCGGGCGGTGATCTTTCCCGCCAAACGGCTCCAAGATCTCGGCTTCGAGCTCCTCGCGACGAGCGGAACCGCGCGAGTTCTCAGTCGCGCCGGGGTCCGCGTAGAGGTGATCCCAAAGGTGTCGGAAGGACCCGGCAACGTGACCGAGAGACTGGCGAGCGGCGGAATCGAGATGGTCTTCAACACGCCGTTCGGCAAGGATGCACGCACGGACGGCTACTTGATTCGCTCGGCCGCGGTCGAGACGGGGGTGCCGTGCATCACCACGATGGCAGGGATGGCGGCCGCGGTGCAAGGCATCGAGGCTCTGATCGCCGGCGAGCTCGACGCGCGCAGTCTCCAGTCCTATCTGGCCAGTGTGCCTGCAGAGCTAGGTGCAGAGACATGATGCGCATGTCTTCAGGAGAGATTCTTTCCCACAAGAAGTATGGGGACGCGTTTCACTCTCTAACGATCGTCGCCCCCGATATAGGTGAACGCGTCGTCCCGGGTCAGTTCATCAACATTCGCTGTGGCCGGGACCGCTCGTTCATATTGAGGCGGCCCTTTTCTGTCTATCGCGTTCACAAGCGCGGGGGCTGGGCATCGACGATCGAGATCGTCTTCGATCTCCGGGGGCCCGGAACGAGATACCTCTCCGAGCTTCGCTCGCACTCGATCGTCGATCTCATGGGCCCCTTGGGGCGCGGCTTCACGCTCCCCAAGAACCGGGCGCACTGCTTGCTCGTGGGAGGAGGCATCGGGGCAGCTCCGCTGTTCTTCCTTGCCGATGAGCTGCGTAACGACGGGCATCGAGTGGACGTCATTCTCGGCGCCCGTTCCTCCCGGCTGCTTCTCAATCCCATCGACGTGCGCAGACTGGCGTCCGTGTATCGAATCACCACCGATGACGGGAGCGCCGGCGAGAAGGGAAGGGTCACCGACGCGCTCTCCGAGATGATCGACCGGTGTGAGTCGGATGTCGTCTACACCTGCGGACCCCATCCCATGCTCGCCGCGGTAGCGGGCGTTTGCGTCGACAAGAAAGCTCCGGTGCAGGTCGCGGTAGAAGAGCTGATGGGGTGCGGTTTTGGAGTGTGCATGACTTGCGTCATTCCGGTCAGGCCGGGAAAGTCGCGTCGAGGAAACGCAGCGGAGATCTCTTACCAGCGCTCTTGCACGGACGGACCCGTTTTCAACGGCGCCTCGGTGGTGTGGGACGCCGCCACCGACATCGTGTCCTCGGGCCAATCCGAGCTATCGCCCGGCGGCACGCCTGCGAGACAAGGCGTGGTCGTCGACTCGACGGGCGAGCACGCGCCTCCGGGGAATTGATGGGCGCGTCGCCCGACGTCTCGACAACGCTCGCCGGCCTCGAGTTGAGCGCGCCGGTGCTGGCGGCATCCGGTACTTTCGGCTCGGGGCGCGAGGCCGCGGAGCTGGTGGACCTTTCGGCGCTTGGGGGCGTCATCGTGAAATCTATGACGCTCGCCCCGTGGAAAGGTAAGGCGACGCCCCGTATGTGCGAGACGCCGTCTGGGATGCTCAATGCCATCGGCATTCAGAACAAGGGCGTCGACCACTTCATCGCCGAAGAGCTTCCGTGGCTGAGAAAGCAAGACGTCACGGTGATCGCGTCGATCGCCGGAAACACCGTCGAGGAGTTCGTCCAAGTGGCCCGCAAGCTGCGGACGGGAGGCCGAGGAGTCGCGGCCATCGAGATCAATATCTCCTGCCCGAACCTCGAGGATCGCGACAACATGTTCGCCCACGCGCCCGGCCCGGCGGCCGCGGTCGTAGCCGGAGTTCGCAAGTCGATACCTAAGCTGCCGTTGTTCCCGAAGCTGTCCCCGAACGTCACCTCGATCGCCGAGATCGCCGGCGCGGTGCTGGAAGCCGGCGCCGACGGGCTTTCCCTAATCAACACCGTCTTTGGGATGTCCATCGACGTGGAGACGCGCCGGCCTCAGCTCGCAGGCGGCGTGGGCGGGCTATCCGGGCCCGCTATTCGGCCGATCGCAGTGCGTGCGGTTCACGAAGTCCACACCGCTTTTCCCGAGGTTCCGATCATCGGCCAGGGTGGAGTTGCATCGGCGGATGACGCGCTCGAGATGTTGGTGGCCGGCGCCTCTGCGATCGCGGTCGGAACCGCGAACTTCGTCAACCCCCGATCGATCCCGGAGATCATTGAAGGCCTGCGCGCTTATATGCGCGCGCGCGGCATCGATTCTCTACAAGGCATCATCGGATCTCTGAAGCATCACGATTGAAAGGCTCATTGTGTCTCGCGCTCGATACGACCGACGCACGGCGCGCTCTCGATCTCGTTGAGTCGACCAGCGCCTACGTAGGCACTTACAAGATCGGCGCGACCACATTCGCCGCGCTCGGGCCCGAGTTCGTGTCTGAGGTGTCGAGTCGCGCGCCCGTGTTCGTTGACCTCAAATTGCACGACATCCCAGCGCAAGTCGCCGGCGCTGTCGAGGCGGTGGCCGGGCTCGGAGCGGCCTACCTCACCGTGCACGCATCAGGTGGCCGGCGGATGATCGACGCGGCGGTCGCATCTGCTCCCGAAGAGCTCAAGATCTTGGCGGTAACGGTCTTGACGAGCCTCGACGACCACTCGCTGGCGGACATAGGCGTCGCTGGGTCGGCCCAGACGGCCGCGTTGCGTCTGGGGGAGCTGGCCGTCGCCGGAGGAGCTTCGGGCCTGGTGTGCTCGTCCCTTGAAGTGAGCGCTCTGCGGGCGCGCTTCGGCCCCTCGGACGCTGCCGGTCCGCTCCTGGTGGTGCCGGGCGTCCGGCTCCCTGGGGCGGACCGGCAAGACCAGATGCGAGCTCGATCGCCCGCAGAGGCCATGGCTGCCGGCGCCGACATGCTGGTGGTCGGCCGTCCGATTACCGGCGCGACCGATCCGGCGGCCGCGGCGGGGGCGATCCTCGAGGGGCTGAAGACCCCGTGAAGCCGGACGAGCTCGAAGCCATGGTGGCGGCGCGTGGGGCGGTCCGGCGCGGCCACTTCGCGCTGTCCTCCGGGCTCCACTCCGATGTTTACGTCCAGAAGTTCCGGGTGCTCGAGCAGCCCCAGGATGCCCGCAGGCTGGGAGCCGCCGTGGCGGCCTTGTTCGATTCCGGCTTCGATGTCGTGGCGAGCCCGGCGGTGGGCGCGCTGCTGCTCGGCTTCACGACCGCGCTGGCTGCGAACGTCCGCTTCATCTTCGCCGAACGGGTCGACGGCGTCATGAGCTTTCGCCGCGGCTTCAGGCTGGAGCCTCACGAACGCGTCCTGGTGGTCGAAGACGTCGTCACGACTGGGGGCTCGGCGGCCGAGGTCGTCGCCCTGCTGCGACTAGCGGGCGCGCGGATCGAAGGTGTGGGGGCGCTCATCGACCGCAGCGGAGGGCCCCGCGCGGAGCTCGGTCTGGGCGCGCCCTTCCGGGCGTTGCTCCGCCTCCAGGCCGACGCGTGGCCTCCGGAGGTCTGCCCGCTGTGCGCTTCGGGCGAGCCGCTCGAGGACCCGGGCAGCAGCCGGCCGAGCGGCAAGTCGCTCGACTGACCGGGCAAAATCCCCCAGAAAGGGCCTCCTATCAGGTCGAATGCCCCAGCCGGCTTTGCGCGCGACCGCCTTGCTGCCTATAATCCGGCACGGCGCGGCTGACCCCTCGGCCCCAGCGGCGGGGGTTCTAGTCATCATTCGCCTTACCTGTGAGACCTTGAGGAGGTCGCCTTCATGCCCCTACCACCACCGCTCACCGAAGAGCAGCGCCGGGACGCTCTCGCCAAGGCGGCGGCCGCCCGGCGGAAGCGCGCGGAGCTCAAGGAGCAGCTCAAGAGCGGCCGCACGACGTTGAACGAGCTTCTGGATCGCACCCAGGATCAGGTGGTGGGCAAGATGAAGGTCTCGACCGTCCTCGAAGCGCTTCCGGGGGTGGGCCGGGTACGAGCGCGCAAGATCATGGAGCGCCTCGATATTTCCGAAAGCAGGCGGATGCGAGGACTCGGAGCCAAGCAGAAGCAGAACCTGCTCGGCGAGTTCGCCCGCAGATAACCCAGCATGGGCCCGCCGCCGCGCGCGTCCGCGGCCCGGTTGTTCGTGGTGTCCGGCCCCTCGGGGGCGGGAAAGGGCACGGTTGTGCGGGCGTTTCTCTCCCGACATCCGGAAGTCTTCTTGTCGGTGTCGGCGACCACGCGCCCAGCGCGACCCCAGGAGCGCGAGGGCGCCGACTATCACTTCATCTCGGAGCCGGAGTTCGCCGCGATGAGAGACCGAGGCGAATTCCTCGAGTCGGCGCGGGTCTACGATAACTACTATGGAACGCTCCGCCAGCCGGTCGACGAGGCGCTCTCGACCGGGCGCAGCGTCCTCTGTGAGCTCGACATCCAAGGGGCGTTGGCCGTAAAGAGAGCTCGCCCGCAAGCGGTTCTGGTGTTCATCGAGCCCCCCTCGCACGAAGAGCTCGCCGCGCGCCTCAGGGGACGGGGGACCGAGGGGCCCGAGGCACTCTCGGTGAGGGCGCAGGCGGCCTATGAAGAGATCAAGAAGAAAGGGCTCTACGACCACGTCGTCGTCAACGACGACCTCGACAACGCAGTTAACGAGCTTGTTCGTATACTCGAGGGACACCCCTAGAAAGGAACTTTCATGATCGAGCCGAAGATCGAGACGCTTCTTGGAAGCGTCGACTCCAAATACACGCTCGTGATCCTGGCGGCTAAACGCAGCCGTCAGATCAACTCCTATTTCTCCCAGCTGGGCGACGGCATCGCCGAGTTCACCCCTCCGCAGGTGCCCCTGCGCGCCGACCGCGCCCCCAAGGCGCTGTCTATCGCCCTCCAGGAGATCGCCGACGGCAAGATCACCTACGAGCGCACCGCCGACGGCATCAAGTAGCACTTTCGTGAGCGACGGCGCTGCGCGTCCGAGACCGCTCGCAGCCGCGCCTACGGCGGCATCCGACGTTCAGCGCAGCGTGTAGGGCAAAAAGATCCTGGTCGGAGTGACGGGCGGCATCGCGGCCTACAAGGCCATCGAGGTGGTACGAACGCTCGCTTATCTGGGGGCCGAGGTCCGCGTCATCATGACCCCGAGCGCGCAGAAATTCGTAGGAACGCAGACCTTCACTGCGGTCAGCGGCAATCCGGTCGCCACCGAGATGTTCTCGGGAGGCCCTGAGGTCCCGCATGTCGAGCTGGCGCGCGGAGCCTCTCTGGCCGTCGTTGCCCCCGCCACCGCCAATACGCTGGCAAAGCTCGCGACGGGAGCTGCGGACGACCTCCTGACGGCGACCCTGCTCATGACGCGCTGCCCGTTGGTCCTCGCGCCGGCCATGCATAGAGAGATGTGGGAGCACGAGGCCACGGCGGCGAATGTGGCGACCCTGAGAGAGCGCGGCGCGGTCATCGTCGGTCCCGAGTCCGGCCCCCTTCTCTCGGGCGACCACGGAGCGGGACGGCTGGTCGAACCCTCCGAGTTGATCGAGGCGGCGCTAGAGGCGCTCGGCCGGGCCCAGGATCTGTCGGGAATGCGGGTAATCGTCACCGCAGGGGGAACTCAAGAGCCCATCGACCCCGTGCGTTTCATCGGCAACCGCTCGTCCGGGCTCATGGGCTTCGCCGTCGCCTCGGCCGCCGCCGCGCGCGGCGCCAAGGTCACTTTGGTCGTCGGGGCCACCGCCACGGCTCCGCCTCTTGGGATAGACGTGCTGGAGGCCAAGACCGCCGAGGACATGCTTGCCTCCGTTCGTCAGCTTGCGCCCGATGCCGATGTCATCGTCAAGGCGGCGGCGGTGGCCGATTTTCGTCCCGCCCACCCACACGAGGCCAAGCTGAAGAAGGCCTCGGGGCCTCCGGAGCTGGAGCTCGTTCCGACCACCGACATCCTCGAGGAGCTGGGCAAGGCGGCCGGGGTGCGAAAGCCGGGGTCGATCCTGGTCGGCTTTGCGGCAGAGATCGAAGCCGATCCCAAAAAGCTTGGTGAGCTGGCGGTCGCCAAGCGCGCCGCCAAGGGCGCCGACCTGGTGGTGGCGAACGACGTGGGGAGCACCGATTCAGGCTTCGAGGTCCGTACCAACCGAGCAGTGATCGCCTCTGCCGACGGCGTTCAAGATGCGGGCCTGGTATCGAAGGGCGCGCTCGCCGACGCTCTATTGAACGAGGTGGTGCGACTATTGCAGCGCTCGCAGCGATAAAGCTAGGGGGCCGGTGGTGCAATGCCGGCGCCGGCCGGTGGCCGACACGAGACAGGGGGAAGTGAATGGCTGAAGACTCTGGCCGCAAGTCCCAGACCGTGGGAGAGCTGATGAGCGCCCCGGTCATCACGACATCGGCTTCGGAATCGATCGCCGTTGCGGGCGGTCTCATGAGGACTTCCAAGGTCGGCTCGGTCGTCGTCGTCGACGGCAAGCGTCCCATCGGCATCCTCACCGAACGCGATCTGGTGCGTTTCGCAGCGGAGGGCGGGGATGCTGCGCAGTCGAAGGTTTCGGAATGGATGACCGAAGATCCCAACACCGTGGAGCCCTCGGAAGACGCGGTCTCCGCTTTCAACAGCTTGTCCGAGCACTCTTACCGTCACATTCCCGTGACCGAGCACGGCGAGCTGGTCGGAATCGTGTCGATGCGGGACATAATGCGAGTAGCTCGTATCGCTCCGGTAGACATCCATGATGTCTCGATTCCGCAAGGGCTCGAAGGCGTGGCCGTGGCGCACACCGATCTCGGCGATGTTCGAGGGCAACAGGGCTTTTATCACTACCGTCAGTACAATGCCGTCGAGCTCGCCGAGAAGCGAACGCTGGAAGACGTCTGGCACCTCATGCTCGAAGGCGAGCTGCCCGACAAAGAGCAGCGACGGGCCTTCACGGAAGAGATTCATCCGCTTCGAGTCGTTCCCGATGAGGTCAAAGAGCTTCTGCCGTCGATCGCCACTCTTGGCGATAGGTTCGCTCCCCTCGAAGCGCTGCGAGCCTCGTACTCGTTGTTCGCCTCGTCGCAGGACTTCAAGCCGGCCCTCGATGTCGAGCGCGCCGAGCTTCGCTCTCAGGCAATGCGCACCTGTGCCGTGTTCCCAACGCTCATCATGGCCCTCTATCGCCTGCACGAGGGCGACGAGCCCGTCGAGCCACACCCCGAGCTTTCGTACGCGGCCAACTATCTCTACATGCTGACCGGCGAAGAGCCTTCTCCAGAGAAGGCGCGCGCCGTCGAGCAGTATCTGATCGCCACCATCGACCATGGCTTCAACGCGTCGACTTTCACGGGACGGGTCATCACGTCGACGGGCGCCGACCTCGGTTCCGCGGTGTTGGGAGCGCTCGGCGCGCTTTCCGGCCCCCTCCACGGCGGCGCTCCGAGCCGCGCGCTCGACATGCTGCGCGAGATCGGATCGGAGGAGAACGCGGACCCATGGCTCAGGGACGCGGTCGAGCACGGCAAGAGGCTCATGGGCTTCGGGCACCGCGTATACAAGACCGATGATCCACGCGGGGTGCTGCTACGGGGAGTGGCCGAGCGGCTCGAGCCCGGGTCCAAGCGGGTCGAGCTCGCAAAGCACGTCGAGAAGCGAGCCGTCGAGATCCTCAAGGAGATGAAGCCGGGCCGCATGCTCTATCCGAACGTGGAGTTCTATTCCGGCGTGGTCATGGACATGATCGGCATGCCCCCGACGCTCTTCACGCCGACCTTCGGCTGCAGCCGCGTGATCGGCTGGACGGCCCACATCCTCGAGCAGGCGGCCGACAACCGCCTCATTCGCCCCAGCGCCACCTACACCGGGCCCGAGCCCCCCCAAGAGGTCCCGACCCTCGACTGACCCCCCGCGGCCGGTGCCGAGTGGGTGACAGAGGGCGGCGCTATGCGACCGCTGACACCCCACTCGGCGGAGGAGGCCGCGTCGGCCGGCCGCTAAGATGCCGACCATGACCGAGACCAAAGGGCTTTCCCTGTTCACGTCCGAGTCGGTGACCGAGGGGCATCCGGACAAGATGGCCGATCAGATCTCCGACGCCGTGCTCGACGAGATCGTGGCCGAGGATCCCTACGGCCGCGTGGCGTGCGAGACGCTGGTGACCACCGGTTGGGCCGTCATCGCGGGGGAGATCACCACCTCGACCTACGTCGACATCCCGGCGGTCGTGAGGCGAACCATTACCGACATCGGCTACACGAGCTCGAAGATCGGCTTCGACGGCGAGACGTGCGGCGTCTCGGTCGCGCTGCAAGAGCAGTCGCCCGACATCGACCAGGGCGTCAGCCACAGCCACGAAGAACGCACCGAGGGGGGCGGCGATCCGCTGGACGCGCAGGGGGCCGGCGACCAGGGGATGATGTTCGGCTACGCGTGCCGGGACAACGACGATTACATGCCAATGCCGATATGGCTGGCTCATCGCTTAGCTCAGCGCCTTACCGAGGTTCGCAAAGCGGGAGTGCTCCCTTACCTCCGCCCCGACGGCAAGGTACAGGTGACCATCGGCTATCGCGGTTCTCAGCCCGCGACCCTCGAGACCGTCGTGTGCTCGACCCAGCATCAGCCCAACGTCGACATCGAGACTCTTCTCAAGCCCGACCTCATTCAGCACGTCATCGAGCCTTTGATACCGGAGTCGCTCGACTCCGAGTCCACCCAGTTCCTCGTCAACCCGACCGGCATCTTCGAGATCGGTGGGCCGCGCGCCGACACAGGGCTCACCGGCAGAAAGATCATCATCGACACCTACGGGGGCATGGCGCGCCACGGCGGGGGAGCGTTCTCGGGCAAGGACGCGACCAAGGTCGATCGCTCGGCTGCTTACGCGGCCCGCTATGTGGCCAAGAACGTCGTTGCGGCGGGTCTCGCGGAGCGCTTCGAGTTGCAAGTCGCGTACGCGATCGGAGTCGCTCATCCGGTGTCTTTGTCGATCGAGACCTTCGGCACCGAGAGCGTCGCCCCCGAGAAGATCCTTGCGGCGATCAAGGAGTGCTTCGATCTCCGCCCCGCTGCCATAGTTCGTGACCTCAATCTAAGACGGCCGATCTACAAGAACACCGCTGCCTACGGGCACTTCGGGCGCTCCGACAAGGACTTCACCTGGGAGCGCACAGATCGCAGCGATGACCTCCGGCGCTTCGCCGGCTAAAGGGCCGGTACCAGCACTAGTCGCTTCGGTCGTACCCCTGGTCCCGGCATGGCGAGTCGACCGTGCCTTTGACTACGAACTGCGCGGCGAGCTCGTCGGGCGCGTGGTCGTCGGTTCTCTCGTGCGCGTGCGGCTAGGGCACAGAAATGTGCGGGGCATCGTCGTCGAGGCCTCCAGGCGTCAGGTCGACCGAGAGCTCGAGCCGATCCTCGCCCTGGTCGTCGACGAGCCCCTGGCCCCGCCGCCGCTGGACGACTTGATCCGGTGGATGGCGCGCCGCTACGCCTCCCCCCTGGGAGCCGCCTTCAGACGCGTGGTCCCCCCGCGCGTACGGGGCGTTCGCCGGGCCCCCGAACCGATCGTCGGAGGACCGCCTCCGGCCCGGATCCGCGCCTACGAAGGGGGAGAAGCGCTTGTTGCCGCTGTCGAGAACCGACGTTCGGGCGCCTGGTCGCTGCAGTGTCTTCCCGGAGAAGACCGCGGCGAGCTCATCGCCGAGCTCGTTGCTGCGGCGGGCAAGGCCCCTGAAGGAGCCGCTCTGGTCGCGGTTCCGGAGGTGCGCTACGGCTCGAGCGTGCTGGCCGCCCTCGAAGACCACTTCCCCGACCTCGCGCGCGTCGATAGCTCCACCTCGGATGCGGATCGCGCGCGCGCGTGGATCCAGATGGCGCGCGGGCACGGGCTGGGCGCCGGCGGCCGAGCCGCGCTCCTTGCACCGTCCCCAAACCTCGCGCTGATCGTCGTCGATGAAGAGCACCATCCCACTTACAAGGAGGATCGTAGCCCGCGCTTCGATGGTCGCCGTGTGGCCTTGGAACGCGCGCGTTTGCAGGGGGCGGCGTGCGTGCTCATGAGTCCCACTCCGTCTTTGGAGAGCTCGTATGGGGCGCTCAAACGAGAGCTCGGCTCGGTACGCCCGAGTCGGGCGGCGCGCCGCGCGGCCCGACCGGTCGTGGAGCTGGCCGAATTCGATGAGGGCCGCGCCGTCTCGCATCTCCTGCACGAGCGCATCAAGGAGTCGCTTCACTCCGGCGCGCGCGTCGCTCTGTTGTCGCCGGCCTCCGGATTCGCGCGCGCCCTCTGGTGCGCGCACTGCCGACGCTCGGTGCGCTGTCCTCGCTGCGAGGCGGGGGTTTTCCTCGAGGGATCGGGCCGGGACATGCGCTGCCGCCGCTGCGGCTGGCACGGTCCCGCACCCACCTCCTGCCCGGCGTGCAACTCCGACGAGCTGCGCCATATGGGGGCCGGAAGCGAGCGCCTGGCCGACCAGGTGGCGCGCTCTTTCCCCCGGTCATCGGTACGGCGCATGGATCCGTCGGTTCTCGAAGCTACCGGGGGGCCGCCACCTGAAGGCGATGTCTATGTGACCACCTGGATCGGGACCAAAGTCGCGCTGAGGCCCGAGGTCTCGCTCGTCGCCGTCCTGAACGCCGACTCCCTGATCCGGCGCCCGGATTTTCGCGCCGCCGAGCAGGCTCATCACGCCCTCGCCGCGATGTCGGAGTGGGCGGGGCCGGCCGTCCAAGGAGGAAGGCTCGTCATCCAGACGGCCGAGCCCGGCCACCACGCCATCCAGGCGGTAGTGCGGGCCGACCCCGGCTTCTTCGTCGAGCGCGAGCTCGAGCTGCGGGCCGAGCTCGGCTACCCGCCGTTTGCCGATCTCGTGAAGATCGCCGCCCATGGCCCCCGCCGCGCGGATCTCATCGACGAGGCGACGCGCACCTGCCGGCGCTTGGGGGCCTCCGTGCTGGGGCCGATCGAGCTGCGGGCCGAGGACTCCGAGATGAGCGGCCTCGAGTGCCTGATCAAGTGCGCGGATGCGGAGAAGGTCGCCGAAGGGCTGCGCGGTATTCTTGCCGCGATGCCGGCGAAGAGTCACCTGCGCGTCGATGTCGATCCCCGTTAATGCCCTTAGCAAGTGAGGCAGCCTCTTGGCAGTGCTACCCATAAGGATTTTTGGCGACCCCGTGCTGCGCCAGCAGGCGCGTGGGGTAAGCAGAGTCGGCGGCGTTCATCGCCGCCTGGCGGCCAACATGACCGAGACCATGCGCGTCGCGCCCGGAGTGGGTCTTGCGGGGCCGCAAGTCGGCGTCCTCGAACGCATTTTCACTTGGGAGGTCGATGGCGAGCACGGAACGGTCATCAATCCGGTCATCGTTGCCCGCTCTGAAGCCGTCATCGAAGACGAAGAGGGCTGCTTGTCTTTGCCGGGCCTCGCCTATCCGGTCGAGCGCGCCGCTGAGGTAAAGATCGAGGGGCTGGACGAGCTCGGTCGCCCGGTGGCGCTCGAAGGTGAGGGACTTCTCGCCCGCGTGTTTCAGCACGAGATCGATCACTTGGACGGGGTTCTGTTCGTCGATCGCCTGCCCGAGCCTCTCCGGCGCGAAGCCATGGGGAGGCTGACCGATCTGTCATTGGGGCTCGCATCGCCCGGCCCCGGTGTCCCGGCCGAGGAGACTCTCTGAGGACGGTCTTCTTCGGCACACCGGCGTGGGCCGTGCCGAGCCTCGAGGCTCTTCTGGCCTCCGATATCGAGCTCGCCGGAGTCGTCACCAACCCCGACCGTCCCTCGGGACGGGGGATGGCGCTTGCCGCCCCGGCCGTCAAGAAGCGGGCCCTAAAGGCCGGCCTGGAGGTCTATCAACCGGCCGGGGCGCGGGGC
>JACDBF010000207.1 GCA_013695055.1 Actinomycetota bacterium | reverse complement strand
GGGTTGTGCGGAAAAGAGCACAGCACGGCCCTTGGCTTGGGCTCCGAGCGCTCGTAAGCGCGCACGAGATCGGCGAAGAAATCGGATTCGAGCGCGAGCGGCACGGATGTAAGAGTGGCGCCCGACAGGATCATTGCGTACGTGTGGATGGGATAAGTCGGTTCGGGCACCAACACCGAATCACCCGGCTCGCACAGTACCCAGGCCAAGTGCGAAAGTCCCTCTTTGGCGCCGATAACGGCGACCGCCTCGGATTCGGGATCGAGCTCTACTCCCCAACCGCGCTCGTAGAGATCGCAGATCGCCCCCCGGAGCTTAGGGATCCCGCGCGATGCCGAGTAGCGGTGATTCCGAGGGTTGTCGGCGGCCTCCTTCAGCTTTTCGACGACCGCCTCAGGCGTGGGTATGTCGGGATTGCCCATGCCGAGATCAACGATGTCCTCGCCCGCCCTCCGGGCCCGCATCTTCAGGTCGTTCACGATCGAGAAAACGTAGGGCGGGAAACGCTCGATGCGGCGAAACTCCATCATCCGAATCTAGTCCCGGCGGCTCCGCATCTCATTGATTTGGATCGTCGGCCGAAGGAGAGGCGCCGTCCAGCCGCTCGACGGGGCCGAACTCGAGGCTTCCGTGTGAGTCCTGAACCGTCAAGACGACCATGCCCCCGTTCGAGAGACCGCGCACGCGGCCCGACTCTTGGATGTCGAGGCCGAGCGCGGTGGCGACGACCCAGCGAATCGTTCCTCCGTGGCTCGCGATCACGATGTCGCCTTCGGGCGAATCCGCGACCGCGGCGCTCAGGGCCTCGAGCGCCCGATTGCGCACCTGCTCGGGAGACTCTCCGCCCGGCCGCGGCTCGTAATGGCGTGCCGGCCCCCATTGATCGGGCCAGCGCGCCCTTATCTCGTCGCCAGTGAGCCCCTCCCAATCGCCTTGATCGATCTCCTTGAATCCGGGCCGGGCGAGGACCTCGAGGCCGCGCTCCGTGGCGACGGGGCGGGCGGTCTCAAGGGCCCGGGAAAGGTCGCTCGAGTACACAGCCGCGAGCGGCAGGCCGGCGAGCCGGGCGGCGGCCTTTCGGGCCTGGCGACGGCCGGCCGCGTTCAAGGGGATGTCGGCATGACCCTGAGCTCTGCGGCTCGCGTTCCAGTCGGTGACGCCATGCCGCAGCAAATAGACCTTCATGGCACTCCTCAGCGGTCGCCCGACAAGGCCTGAGACAGCCGGGCTGCGGAGCTTCCGAGGTTCCTCTCTCGAGCGAGCCGCTCCAGCCTGTCGGGGTCGGGAGGATGGACGCCGGTCGACCGCAGCTCGGCGTCCGTGACGAGCCCCACGACCGTTCGCATGACCCTCAGATAGACGCGCGCCGCCTCGAAGACTGCCGCCTGCTTCGGCGGAAGCCCGTCCAGGTTCTCGAGGATGCCGTCAACCGAGCCGTACTGATCAAGGAGCTTCGCGGCCCGCACGGGCCCGATGCCCGCAACTCCGGGCAGACCGTCGGATGGATCGCCCCGCAAGGTGGCGAAGTCCGCATACAGGCGCGGTGGCACCCCGAACTTCTCTTCGACTCCGGCCTCATCGAACTCCGCTAGCTCGCTCACGCCCCTCACCGGATACAGCAGACGAATGTCCGGATCCCTGACCAGGGCGAGGAGATCGCGATCGCCCGTGACGACCGCCGCAATCTCGGAGCTCTCCTTGCGAGCCATGAGCGTTGCGAGCGCGTCGTCGGCCTCCAACTCCGGCGCCTCGACGCGCTCGATCCCGGCCGCCTCCAAGACGTCGGTAAGGATGTCGAACTGAGGAGGCAGCTCGGGAGGGTCCTCGGGCCGCTCCGCCTTGTAGCCGGGATAGGCCTTGACCCTGAGGGCGGGCCGAAAATCATGATCGAACACGGCCACGATCGACTCGGGCCTGCGGTCCACGATCAGGCGAGTGACCATCTCCATGAACCCGCGCACCGCATTAACCGATTGTCCTCCGGCGTCGACGATCGTTACGGGCAGAGCAAAGAAGGCCCGGTAGACGAGGCTGGGAGCATCGAGATAGAGGCGCGCGGACACCGCCTGGAGATTACGGCTTCGACGGCTGCCCGGGCAGGGCCGTCGCGAGCAGGTCCGGTAGCACCACGTCTTCGAGCGAGTCCAAGACTTGGTCGGCCTCGGAGAGGTCCATGCCGGCCGTCACGGAATTCGGCACCGCAACGCAATACAGGCCGGCGCGCTTGGCGGCCTTGATGCCGTTGGGAGAGTCCTCGAACGCGAGCGCGCGATCCGGCTGGAGGCCGAATCCCTCGACTGCGGCGAGATACAGACAGGGCTCGGGCTTGGCGCGCGCCGCAACGCCGTCCGCGCAGTAAACGGCGTCCCACCAGTCATTCGCCCCGATGCGCTCCAAGATGCTCGTGATCCACTCGCCCGAGGCGCTCGATGCGATCGCAAGGCCAAGGCCGGCGGCGCGCGCTTCCTTCAAGATTCGCTCGACGCCGGGACGCAAGCCCTCGAGATCGGTGAGCACCAGCCTGCGTTCACTCCAGTCGGTACCCAACGCCTCGACCTCGAGGACGCGGCCGACCAGCTCCTGCAGATGACGGGCCGGATCGAAGCCCTCGAGGGTGCCGACGCCTTTTGCCCAGAGCGCTATAGACAGCTCCTGACCGTGCTCTTTGTAGATTTCCTGCCACGTCCGCCACGCCGGCGTCTCGGTATCGACCAGCAGCCCGTCGAAATCGAAGATCAGCGCGCGCTCCTTGGAACCGAACGCGCGCCGATCCGATGTCACTTGACCGCCTCGGCGTGGGGCCTCATTGGGGCGTCACCAACGGGCGCCGGACGCATCCTGCCGTCCGTCTCGGTATCGAACACACCCGGGACGAGCATGAAGATCACCTGCGCTATCCCACCCAGGATGCCGGCCCACAACAAGGTCGTATCGACTCCGATGGCGCCGGCAATCGGGCCGGTTACCGCGAACGACAGCGGTACCAAGGCTATGGAAACGAGCCAGTCCAGGCTCTCGACCCGGCCCAGAAGCTCGGTCGGCACCAGCCGGTGCATGAGCGTGCCCCAAATGATCATGCCGACGGTTCCGCCCACGCCTTCCACGAGGCTTACGGCCATGGCCTGCCACGTCTCGGACACGAATGCGTAGCCGGACACCGAGCCGATCGCCAGTCCGAACGACCAATAGAGCACCAACATGTGCCTGCGCGGAAGGCCTACCTGCGCCATGACGACGGCGGCTACCACCGCGCCCACTCCCCCGGCCGCAAAGACGAGGCCGAGGTCGGCCGCGCTTCCGCCGATCTGGTTCTTCACGACGTAAGGGACGAGAACCTCGAATGGGCCAATCCAGAAGAGCAAGGTGAGCACCGTCGAGCACAGAGTGACCCACAGCCACGTCTGTGAACGAACAAAGCGAAAGCCCTCCAAGACTTCCTTGATCACCGATTGTTGCGCATCTTCGTCGCGTTCGATCGGACGCGCAGTCATCAAAGCCAGACACATAGCCGATACGGCAAATGTCGCCCCGTTGAAGAAAAACGCGTTGCCCAGACCGACGACCGCAATGGCCAGGCCCCCGAGCGCGGGGCCGGCTAGGCGCATGGCGAAGGGGCGAACGAACTGCCCCAGTGAGTTGGCTTCGAGCAACATGTTGCGAGGCACGAGATCGGGCACTATCGCTCCGAACGCTGGTCCGAAGAACGCATCGCCGACGCCATAGACGGCAACCAGCACGAACATGTGCCACAGCTGGATGGTTC
>JACDBF010000196.1 GCA_013695055.1 Actinomycetota bacterium | reverse complement strand
AGCAGATCGGGAGGGTCGGGAAGGACGAGGCGCTCGGGCGGGGCCGAGCTTTCTCCGAAGGGCAGCCCGTCCGGAGCGGCCAGCACGGCCACTGCCATGAGCCCGAGGGCGACGGCGACGAGGCGCGGGCGCGTTCCTCTCATCCGCTTACTATAAAGGTAGTAGCAAACCTACGGTCGGCGTCACGCATACCTCGAGATGAAGCCGCGCTTCCGAAACACGCCGAGCATCTTGGTCAGAAAGAGCAGGGCGAGGCCGGCCAGGACCGCGGCGCCGACGGCCGCCAGCGCGACTCTGTCCCACGGTATCGAACGGCCGTCCAAAATCGCCCGCATCGCTGCGAATGCGTGTGTCGTCGGCAGCGCGAGCGCAACGGGATGCAGAAGGCCCGGAAGCGCCTCCACCGGGTAGAACACACCGGAGAGCGGCATGACCGCAAACAAGATGCCCCAGGCGAGCGCCTCTGCCCCGCTACCGAAGCGGAGCACGACGCCGATTACGAACAGCGCGATCGACCATCCGACGAACAGGAGGATGGCGGCGATTGGAAGCAGGCCCCATCCGATATCCGTCACGTCGAACGCGTAGGCAATCAGCGCCAGCAGCGCGGTCAACCCCACACCTACCACCAGCTTGGCCATCCCGAAGAGCGCCACGCCGGCCACGTACTCGGCCTCCTTGAGCGGCGTGACCATGAGGTTCAAGAGGTTGCGAGACCACGTCTCTTCCAAGAAACCCGTCGACAGCGAGATCTGTGACTGATAGACCACGTGCCACAGAATTATCCCGCCGAGCAGGTAGCCAAAAGCCTTCTCTCCACTGCCGCCCCCTTGCCCTACGAATGCTCCGATGGATCCGAACAGCAGAACGTCCACCAGGGGCCACACGGTGACATCGAACAGACGATGCGGGCTGCGCTTCAGCACGTAGGTGTGCCGTCGCGCTATCGCGCGCACGCGAATCCAACTGAGGCTTCCGGAGCTCATGCGGGCCGGTCGGTCTCCTGAGGCAGCGGCATCTGTCCATGGCCGCCGGCCAAGTGCAGGAAAGCGCCTTCAAGGTCGTCGCGTCCAAAGCGCTTGGCAATGGCGTCCGGGCGATCGTCGGCGATCACCCGGCCCCCGGACAAGAACACGACTCGCTCACAAAGCCGTTCGATCTCCAGCATGTTGTGACTGGTGATGAGCAAAGCCGACCCCTCGTCGCGGCAAACGTCCCGCAAACCGGTTCGCACCCGCAGCGCGACATCCGGATCGAGGGACGCAGTCGGCTCGTCCAAAACTATCAGGCGGGGGCGGTGAAGGGTTGCTTTCACGATGCCGATCAGAGTCCTCTGGCCCGACGAGAGCTCGGTGCACATGGTGGAGCTCAAATGACCGATGTGAAAGCGCTCGAGCTCCTCCTCGATGCGCTCGAAAGGATTTTCTAGGCCGTAGAGCTCGCCGTAGGTGCGCAGGAACTCGCGCACCCTCAGTCGTTCGGCGAGGGGCATGTAGCCCGCCGAAAAACCGACGTGGGCCAGTGCCTCGCTGCGGCCGTGCGGCAGCCGGTGGCCCACGACCTCCACCCATCCCGAATCGGGAGAGATGACTCCCAGCAGCATCATGAGCGTGGTGGTCTTGCCGGCCCCATTGGGGCCGAGAAGAGCTACGCGTTCGCCGGCGTGGACCATCAGATCGACCCCGTTGACGGCGAGGGTGTCCCGGTATCGCTTGACTAGCTGATGCGCTTGAAAGACCGGCTCCATGCCGCCCACTATCGCAGACAGGGCTCCAGCTCCGACGAAACAGAAGCGGGCGTCTGACGCGCTATCCGGGGATCTTCCAGGTGGCGAGGCCTCGCTTTTCGAGGTACTGCTGGTGGTAGTCCTCGGCGGGGTAGAAGTTGGATGCCGCTGCGATCTCGGTCACGATGTCTCTCTTGAAGCGGCCCTGCGCTTGCAGCTTTTCTTTCGAGGCCTCGGCCACCTCTTTCTGCTTTACGTTGTGATAGAGGATCGCCGAACGGTACTGGCTCCCTACGTCCCAGCCTTGGCGATTGAGAGTTGTGGGGTCGTGGACGGCCCAGAAGACATCGAGCAGCTCCTCGTAGGAGATCGCGTTCTCGTCGTAGGTCACCTCGGAGACCTCGGCATGGCCGGTGCGCCCCGTGCACACATCCTCATACGAGGGGTCGGCCACCGAGCCGCCGGCATAACCGACTCGGGTGGAAAGCACTCCTTCTACGTTGCGGAAAGCGGCCTCGACTTGCCAGAAGCAGCCGGCGCCAAACGTAGCGGTTGTCATGTTCAGCCGTCCTTTCACGATCGGGCAGAAAGCCTTTCTGCTTTCTACGTTCCAACGCTCGGGCTGCGCCGAATAGTCCCCACTCGAACGCAGGCATGGCTCGGTTACCGTTGCCTTATGCCCGAGCTTCCTGAGATGCAAGCGCTCGCCGAGCGACTCGATGCGCTGGTCGCCGGCGCTCGCCTGAACCGTCTCACGACTTTGCAGTTCTCGGCGGCCAAGACGGCGGTGCCGCCACCCGAGACCCTCACCGCCTTGAAGGTGCTGCAGGTAGGGCGGCGGGGCAAATATCTCATCTTCCACTTCGGCGGGCCCAGGTTGCTGTTCCATCTGTCACAAGGGGGCCGGGTCGATATCGAGGACCCACCTAGGACTACTCGTCCTAAAGGAGCGGTGGCGCGGCTCGTCTTCGAGTCGCGGCCCGGAATTCTCGTGAAGGAGTACGGAACTCAGCGCAAGGCCGGTTACTGGGTGCTCGCCTCGGGGGACGATGGCCCGCTGGCGCGTCTCGGCCCGGAGCCTTTCTCCGAGGAGTTCGAAAGGTTGATCCTCTCGGGAACCGACCGCCGCCGGTTGCATACCCTGCTCCGGGACCAGTCGACGGTCGCGGGTATCGGAAGGGGGCACTCAGACGACATCCTCCATGCGGCTCGCCGCTCTCCCTACGACGCGCTGTGGAAGCTCGAGCCCGAAGAGCGCCGATGCTTGCTCGACGCGGTGTCCTCGGTGCTCGAAACCGCGCTCCGGTTGGAGAGGAGTCGCTCCGGAGGTCTGCCGACGAAGCTCAAGGATGGGTTCTTGGTGCATGGGCGCTTCGGCCAGGCGTGTCCCCGATGTGGCGATGAGCTCCGGCGAATCTCCTATGAGGACTACGAGATCACCTATTGCCCCCGCTGCCAAACGGGAGGCAAGCCGCTCGCCGACCGGCGCCTATCCCGGCTTTTGAAGTAGCGAGAGGTTGACTAATGATGCTTGACAAGAAAGAGGCCACGCATGATCAATGAACGCCTGCTTAAGATCTACTTGAACGACCATCTCGCCGGCTCCGTGGTCGGCTACGAGCTCGTCGGGCGTGTCCTTTCCAACAACCAGGAGGGAGAGCTCGGCAATTTTCTCCGGGAGCTCAAGGTCAAGATCGAAGCCGACCGAGACGAGCTGCTGAGCGTCATGAAGGCCCTCGCTATGCGCCCGGACCCGGCTAAGC